>JAFYPY010000107.1 GCA_017547345.1 Bacillota bacterium
AACATGTTTCAAAGCAAAGGAAGAACCAGTAGGTGAAGACTGGGTTAGACTTCCTGATTTTGAAGAGATAAAATCGAATAAAAGAGCATATGCTGAAAGCTTTGCTATTCAATATAAAAATAATGATGCTATTTCTGCTAAGGGTTTAGTAGAAAAGTACACAGATACAGTTTGGGTTTGCCAAAACTCACCTCAGATGCCACTTGAGCAAGATGAGCTTGATGCTGTATATGAGCTTCCCTTTGAGAATGAGGCACATCCTATTTATAAGGAAATGGGAGGAATCCCGGCATTTACAGAGATTAAGTTTAGTATTGTAAGTTCTAGGGGATGCTTCGGTGGCTGTAGTTTCTGCGCATTGACTTACCATCAAGGAAGACAAGTTAGAGCAAGAAGCAAGGAATCTATTGTGAACGAAGCCAAAGGTCTTACAGAGATGAAAGACTTCAAGGGTTATATTCACGATGTTGGTGGTCCGACAGCAAACTTTAGAGGTCCCGCTTGCGAAAAGCAGACAAAACTAGGCGTTTGTACAGACAAGGATTGCCTATATCCGAATGTTTGCCCAGCTATTAAGGCAAATCACAGCGAATACCTGGATGTACTTGAGGCAGTTCGTAATTTGGACAAGGTTAAAAAAGTGTTTATCCGTTCTGGAATTAGATATGATTATCTTCTTGCAGATCCGGAACACAATAAATTTATAGAAGAATTATGCAAGCATTATGTGAGTGGTACGCTAAAGGTTGCGCCAGAACACATTGCACCTGGAGTGCTAAAATGCATGCACAAGTCTTCAAAAGAAGTTTTCTTGAAGTTTACTGAGAAGTATAAGAAGACTAACGAAAGACTAGGAAAGAAGCAGTATTTGATTCCTTATTTAATTTCCAGTCACCCTGGAAGCTCTATGAAGGAAGCCGTCGAGCTTGCACTATTCCTAAAAGATTATGGCTTTGTTCCTGACCAGGTTCAGGATTTTTATCCAACTCCAGGAACTCTTGCTACTTGTATGTACTACACAGAACTGGATCCATTGTCGATGAAGCCGGTTTATGTTGCAAAGAATATGGAAGAAAAAAAGATGCAGAGGGCATTAATTCATTTCCACAAGCCTGAAAATAGAAAGCTTGCCGAGAAAGCTCTTCTAGCTGCAGGTAGAAAAGATTTAATTCCTGTATTCTTTTCTCAAAAAAGACAAACAAACAAAGGAAACTACAAAAAGAGACGATAGGTGTAATAGATGAATTTAGTTAGCAAATTCAGCGAGATTTATGAAGATTGCATAGATTATTACAAAACAATAGAGGCAGAAGGTTTCAATGTTTCTGAAGAAATCAACTGTATGGACGATGGCTGGAACAATATTTTGGCACATGGTGACAATCTGCAGTTTATGAAACATTTACTAGAAGAAAAAGATATGAGGGGCAAGTTAAAGCTTATATATATTGACCCTCCGTTTTTTAGTAAAGCTAGTTACGATGCGGTTATTCATTTGAAGGCAGACAAGGATGCGAAGACAAGTCCAATTAAATATTTTGCCTACGATGACACATGGCAACATGATATGTCGGAATACTTAAAGATGATTTGCAGAAGATTATATCTCATGAAGGAACTCTTGGCAGATGATGGAACTATTTGGGTTCATCTAGATTGGCATGTTGTTCACTATGCTAAGATTTTTATGGATGCTATCTTTGGAGAAGAAAATTTCATAAACGAAATCATATGGCATTATAAATCCGGTGGTTCAGGAAAGCGTCATTTTGCGAGAAAACATGATACCATCTTGGTTTACAGCAAGACAAAAAAATACTACTTTGCACCAGCTAAGGAAAAATCCTATAACAGAGGATTTAAGCCTTATCGTTTCAAGGGTGTAAAGGAATACAAAGACGAACTTGGTTGGTACACAATGGTTACCATGAAAGACGTATGGAATGTAGATATGGTAGGTAGGACTTCTTCCGAAAGAACAGGCTACGCAACGCAAAAGCCAGAAGCTCTTTTGGAAAGAATTATTGAGGGTGCAACACAAGAAGGGGATTTGTGCGCAGACTTTTTCTCCGGCTCTGGAACCTTGGCCGCTGCCTGCGAGAAACTAGGGCGAAAATGGATTTGCTGTGACGGAAGTTCTCTTGCTGTATCAAGTACAATTAAGAGACTATATCCAAAGAACGCCTCAATAAAAGTAATTGAGCAAAATAATCAGACTTTTGACACTGTTGGCGGTAAAGTGGATATTGCTGTTCATAGGGAAGATATTGCAGGATCTGACAAAGAAGTGTTGAAGATTTCTTTGAAAAATTATGATATTAATATTCTCCCGCAAAAATTAGACAGCAAGGCGCTAGAGACAATAAAGGCGGCTCAAGAGAGTGATTCATTGCAGTTTATAGAATATTGGAGTGTAGATTTCGAGTATAACGGGAAAATATATAGACCGGGGATGGTTTTCTCAAAGGAAAAAGGAAATTTGCAGAGTTTTTGTGAAAAACTCGTTCCAGTTGGCAGCGACAAAAATATTTGCATAAAAACCGTAGATGTTTTTGGCAATTATACATATACAACAATTCGAGGTAGTAAATAATGGTTTTTAGTAGCATTGATTTTATTTTCATATTTTTGCCACTGTTTTTGGCGTGCTACTATTTTGTAGGTAAAAAGGCGAAGAACATATGCTTGCTATTGTTTAGCATAGCTTTTTATTGCTATAGCGCGTTAGATGAGCCTTTTCATATTTTATTGTTATTCCTATCCGTAAGCCTTAATTATATATTTGCATTATTGATAGAAAGATACAAAAAGCAAAAAAATATTTTTCTGTTAATAGGGATTTTGTATAATTTTGGATGCTTGTTCATATATAAATATGCAGGCTTTTTCGGAATGGATATCAATTTGATATTACCCCTTGGAATTAGTTTCTATACATTCCAAGCTGTAGCCTACTTAGTAGATGTGTACAGAGGTGATGTTCCTGCAGAAGTAAGTTATATAAATATGGCAACATATATTGTAATGTTTCCAAAACTTACTTCAGGACCTATTGCTGATTTTCGTCAGCTTAACGGGGATATTAAAAATAGAAAAGAAACAATTGGAAAGTTCATAGATGGGTCAAAATACTTTATTTTAGGGCTTGGCCTAAAAGTTCTGCTTGCAAATAGAATAGGTGGACTTTGGTCAGATGTTTTGACAGTAGGAGTAGGGTGTATTTCAGCTCCACTTGCTTGGATGGGTGCTTTTGCTTATAGTTTACAGCTATATTTCGATTTCTATGGTTATTCACTAATGGCTATAGGAATAGGCAGAATGATTGGCTTTGAGCTTCCACACAACTTCAATACGCCGTATATTTCTGTTACAATGAGTGAGTTTTGGCGTAGATGGCATATTACGCTTGGAAGATGGTTCAGAGCATATTTATATATTCCTCTTGGCGGCAACAGAAAAGGAAGGCTTAGAACGTATTTTAATTTATTAGTTGTGTGGCTATTCACAGGGCTTTGGCATGGTGCGGCTTGGAATTTTGTATTTTGGGGATTATTCCTGTTTGTATTGATAGCGTTAGAAAAAGGTATTTACGGAAAATTCCTAGAAAAGCACAGATGGATTGGACATATATATATGTTCTTTATGATTCCGATTTCTTGGCTCATGTTTGCTTCCACAGATTTGTCATTTATGGTGGAATATATGCAACGCCTTGTCGGCATTTCCGGTGATATGCTTATAGAAAACGACTATATGGGATATATCAAAGATTATGGCGTGTTGTTTGCTACAAGTTTTGTGTTGAGTTTGATTCCAATACACAATACTTTTGACAGGATTAAGAGGAAATTTCCTGTGTATGTTCTACTGATTATAGCTTTCGTGTATTCAGTGTACTATATATATATGGGGCTTAATGATCCGTTTATGTATTTCAAATTTTAATTGTATAGGGTATTATGATGAAAAATAAATTTTATAGAGGAATAGTAGTTATTTTAGTAGCTGCAATTTTTGTATCCACCGGCATTGTTTTGAAGATGATGTCTAATATGGAGCCTAGCAAGGAAACAGCTACGGACGAAGAAATTGAAGAATTATTAAAGGAAGAGGAACCACCTGTTGTTGAGTACCTTGAGTTTACTAATGCACCGGAAGGTTATTTTAACGACGCTTTATTTATAGGTGATTCTAGAACTGTAGGCCTAAAAATGTATGCTCCTATAGAAGGTGCTACATATTTTGCATCAGTAGGTCTTGATGTTTATGAGATAGAAGAAGCTGTCGTAGAGGTTGATAATGTAGGCTCTGTTACTTTAACGGAATTATTGAAGGGAAATAAATACGGTAAGGTATATATAATGTTAGGTATCAATGAACTAGGTTTTGATTATGATACTAATCTTGTTAAGTACAAGAAGCTAATGGATACCATTAGAAAGTATCAGCCGGATGCGATTATTTTTGTCGAGGCAAACCTAAGAGTTGGTTATGGCAAGTCTAGCACTGATTCCATCATAAATAATGCTAATATAGATAGATTTAATGAAGCAATTTCTAAGTTTGCTAATAATGTGGACTCAGTGTATATTGATGTAAATCCGTTATTTGATGATGGATATGGCAATTTGAATTCTGAATATACAAGTGATGATGTACATCTATACGCAAATCACTATGCAGATTGGGTTAATTGGTTTGGGACAGTCGCTGTAATGACTGACGAAATGGAAGCCGCATTGGAGGCTGCAAAAGAAGAGGCTGCAAAGGAAACTGCCAAGGAAGATGCTTCCAAATCTGAGGAAAACAAAGAAAACACTGACAATGACGATAAGGCGGAGTAAAAACTCTGCCTTTTTAATTTGACCTAAAGATTATCATATCTTTACCGATAATAACTATTGAATTCCAGGGCAGATAAATATTATCTTTGAACTTAGTTGACATACCACCAAGCTGTGGTATGACCAGAGATTTTATACTGCCTGTAGTTTCATCAAAAATCATTTCTGCATCCCATAATTTTCCGTGCATTGTCCCATGTACTAAATCCACAATCTCTTTATCTCCAATTTCGCTCAAAAGCATAATCATATTCTCCTTTGCTAATAATAAGTGTAATAAAGTTTACTTTGAAAGGAAGAGTATTATGAATAAATGCGAAGAAATCGATGAAAAAGAAATAGATAAATCAGAAGAAAATAGTTCTAGTGATTTAATTAAAGAACTAGGGATATTAGCAAGTGGAAATAGTTTCAAGAGTGATATTCAATACATCAACATAATCGGAAGCATTGAAGGGCATACTGTTTTACCACAAGATAATAAGACTACTAAATATGAGCATCTTATCCCAGAGTTGATTGCGGTAGAAGAAAACCCTGAAATAAAAGGATTACTACTAGTTCTTAATACTGTTGGTGGAGATGTTGAGGCAGGATTAGCTCTCTCAGAGCTTGTGTCCGGTATTTCTAAGCCTACAGTATCGCTAGTTATAGGCGGAGGCCATAGCATTGGAATACCTTTAGCTGTATCTGCTGATTATTCTTTTATAGCCAAGTCAGCAACAATGACATTGCACCCAATTAGGACTAGCGGCACTATAATTACTGCAGAGTCTACATTCGAATATATGAAAAAGACTCAAGAAAGGGTAGTAGATTTTATAGTAAATCACTCGAAGGCGAAAAGAGAAGATGTCAATCAGAAAATGAACTGTACCGATAATATGTCAAATGACGTTGGAACACTTTTGTTTGGAGAAGAAGCAGTCAATATGGGGATAATAGATCAAGTAGGGTCATTATCAGAAGCTCTAAAAAAATTGAGAAGTATGATTGAATCCTAAAGAGCATGCTGTCGAAAAAACACATACGAATGGTCTGCAAAAAAAGCGAGAAAAGTTATAGAATGAAGGCGACAGAGGGAAAGGAAAGGTCAGCTATGAAAGCAATAAATGTTTTAATATTTGTTAAAAATGTGGAATATGGGAACGCGCTTGCAAGAGGTTTGTGTAATGAATGCACAAACCTCAAAGTTTTTTTTGAGGAAGGAAATTATGAAAAAGTGAAAGAAGAGAATTGGGATGTATTACTCACCGATTGTTATGCACAAGAAAGCCCTAAAATCCTGCATTTAAGAGAGAATAATGAGAATGTGAAAGCAGAATATGATATTCCTAAAACATCCCCTATAAGTGATATTTTGTCCCGAATAGAGAGTGTGATTGGCAATAATTATGGGATAAAAATGGACTGTTCTAAAGAGGATAAACCGAGAATAATTTTCTTGAAAACTTATGAAGGCGGGGCAGGAGTTACAAGTATTTCTATTCTGATTGCTAGATATTTAGCTGTAAAGGGTGAATCTGTATTATACCTAAATCTAGGTCCTATAGATGACTACTGCACATACGTAAATTTGGATTTTATTGGAATTAAAGACAAGCGTCAATATTATTTTTTGAATGAAGAAGAAATAGAAGTAGATGTAAGTGAATATACGATGAAAGATCGATGGGGTGTATCGTATTTTAGACCAGAAGAAAGGAAGAATTCTTTTTTCGATGAAATAGAAAATGAGAACATCCTATGGTATTTAGAAAGAGAAAAGAGATTTTCATGTATAGTGGTTGATTGCGGAAAAAGTACGAGAGAAAAGAGTAAAAAGAATGAAAGCATAATTACTGTTGTAAAAAGGCCTAATCTAATTTTGTCA
The DNA here is from genome assembly GCA_017547345.1 of Bacillota bacterium. Next base: position 6,718 of record JAFYPY010000107.1, read on the forward strand.
AAAAAACATGTCGAAAGTGATTTAATGATTAGAAATTTCTATGATATTTATGAAGAAGATATGTGTGAAAACTGCATAAAAATAGATAATGAAGCCTTTGTGATGAACCTTAAAAACATTGAAATCTTAATGGATAGCAGATTATTTGAGGGTGTAAAGAAAATTGTTGAAGATAATGAATCGATTTTTATGGTCTGATGTTGTACTTCGAAAAATGTCGAAAAGAAATCCTTGAAAGTTAAAAGTATATAATGTATTCTCTGCTTGAAATGGAAAATATTTACACAGATATTATTAAAGAAGTACATAGAATAGCTCAAACACAATTGACAGCGGCAGCTGACTTAAGTGATGATAATGCCAAAAAACTTATTTCCGATATTACTTTTACTTATATTCAAACTCATACTATGGACAGCTGCTTGGACTACCGACAAATACAAAATATTATCGAAAAGATATACTTCAAGACAAGGAGTAAGCTCAATGTCTTAAAACCATTAATAGATGATAAAGAAGTTTCTGAAATCATGGTTAACGGTAGTGATAAGATTTTTTATGAGCGAAAAGGTGAGATTTATACTTACAAATATTCTTTTGATAGTGAAGAAGAGGTTGAGGAGGTAATGCAGGCCATAGCTTCACAGGTAAATAGAGAAATAAATGAACTTAATCCTATATTAGACGCAAGGCTTCCTGATGGCTCAAGAGTTAATGCAGTTTACAAAAATGTAGCTGTAACTGGGCCAACAATTACGATTAGAAAATTCTTAGATAAGGCGATTTCAATAGAGCAACTAGTTAATAACGGAACATTGACTGAACAGGCGGCATATCTTTTGATGGCATATGTC
>JAFYPY010000108.1 GCA_017547345.1 Bacillota bacterium
AAACATACTATCCACTTTTTTGTAATATTTTTCCTATATAGAAATACATTATATTAATGCGAATTTCTTAGGAGGGAATATATGAAAAACACCTGTGACAACATTTACGACACTAATAAGGCAATCGTCTGTGGACTTGTTAAAACGCCACTTGTATTTAGCCACAAGACATTTGGAGAGTCCTTCTATACATTTGTTTTGGGTATAGAAAGGCGTAGCGGATATGTGGATGAAATAAACGTGATGGTTTCAGAACGTTTAATATATGATTACGAGCCAGAAGTTGATGATTTCGTGGAAATTACAGGTCAAGTTAGAACCTATAATGAAAATGTAGAGGGAAAAAACAAGCTTAATGTAGTTGTGTTTACTCGAGAAATCGAGATCAACAATGATGTTATTTATTATGAAAATTACATATATCTCGAAGGATATCTGTGTAAAAAACCATTGAAGAGAACCTCCCCATTAGGAAGGGACATCTGTGATCTTATGATTGCAGTTAATAGAATGTATAATAAATCAGACTATATACCTTGTATTGCGTGGGGGAGAAATGCCGCTTATGCTGATACACTTTGTGTAGGAACTAAAATTTTTGTCGAGGGAAGAATACAAAGTAGGGAGTATAAGAAGAAGTTTGAAGATGGTAATTACGAAATTAGAAAAGCGTTTGAAATATCTATTTTGAAAATCGAAGACGACTATGAGCCTGAATATTTATATGAAGATTAACCTTGAAGATAGGCCTTTAGTGTGATAAAATGTTCTAGATTTTTATTTACACGGAGGTATAAATATGTTCGATATTAACGGAAATGACAACAGCACATATAATGTTGATAATATTGAATTTATTAAGAAAGCATCACCAATCGTAGGTGAATATATTGAAAAGGAATATTATCGTCAGAAGAATAACGTAGAGTTAATTGCTTCTGAAAACTACTGCTCAGAAGCTGTATTAGCTGCATGCGGAAGCTGTTTAAGCTGGAAGTACGCAGAAGGATATCCAACTGTTCGTACATCTGGTAACACTAGCCGTTACTATGGAGGAACAGAGTTCGTAGATTTATTAGAAGAATACGCTTGCGACGCATGGAGAAAGGTATTCGATACTGATTACCATGTAAATGTACAGCCACACAGTGGTTCTCAGGCAAACTTTGCAGGTTACAAGGCAATCCTAAACCCTGGTGATACTATTCTTTCTTTAACATTAGATAACGGTGGACACTTAACTCACGGTTCCTCTGTTAACTTCAGCGGAAAGCTATACAACATGGTATTCTACGATGTAGACGAAAGAGGTTACATCGATATGAATGATGTAAGAGAAAAGGCTCTTGCACACAAGCCTAAGCTAATCATGACTGGTGCTTCTGCATATTCAAGAATTATTGACTTCGAAGCTTTTGCTGAAATCGCTAAAGAAGTTGGAGCATACTTCATGGTAGATATGGCTCACATCGCAGGCTTAATTGCAGGTGGTGCACATCCATCTCCATTCGGTCTAGCTGATATCATTACAACAACTACTCACAAGACTTTAAGAGGTCCAAGAGGTGGTCTAATCTTCTGTAAGCCAGAATTTGCTAAGAAGGTTGACAGTGCTGTATTCCCATATGCTCAGGGTGGTCCTTTAGAACACGTTATTGCTGGTAAGGCAGTATGTGCGGAAGAAGCAGTACAGCCTGAATACAAGGAATACATCAAGCAGGTTGTTAAGAACTGTAAGGCGTTATCAGACGAATTCATTAGATTAGGATACAAGGTTGTAACTGGTGGTACAGACAACCACTTAATCCTTCTTGACTTATCTGATGAACCATTCAGTGGAAGAGTTCTTCAGGAAAGATGTGATGAAATCGGTATTACACTAAACAAGAACTGTGTACCTTGCGAAAAGAGAACTCCAAAGGAAACTTCAGGTGTTAGAATTGGTACTGCACCAATGACTACTAGAGGTTTCGTTGAAGAAGACTTCGTTAAGGTTGTTCAGAGAATCGACGAATTAATTAAGGTTCTAAGAGAAGAATATAAATAAAAGCATAAGAATAGGGATATACCTGGAGGGGTATATCCCTATTTTTCTTGAATTATGATTATTTAGTCTTCTACAGTGATTACCTGTACAGGACAGCTTTCTGCTGCCTCGTGGGCTCTGTGAATATTTGAGCGGGTAGGTTGTTTCTGGACTTCTGCAAGTCCATCATCCGCAAATTGAAATATTTCTGGGCAAATTTCTATACAGACGCCACATGAGATGCAACCACTACGGTCGATTACTGCTTTCATATTTTCCTCCATAAAGATATTTTTTATTATCTTTTCCATTGGAGGATGATTTATACTTTAATGTTTATCTATTGCTTTTTTTAAGTATTCGCTTCTTTTGGCTAAGAACTTACGAAGTGATTTTTTATGATGACATAGTTTTTCTGGACAATTCTTGCAAGTTAGTGCAAGATTGGTATTTTCGTAGAATCTTTCTGGGTATTTTCTGTAGAAAATTTCCCAAGCGAATACAAGAAGTAGGGCAAGACCCAATAAACTCCAAGTATAGAAAGATTTAACTACGATGAATGGTGTGAACATCATCGCAAAGTCCCAGTTATAGATTCGACAGCTGCCACAGCACTTGTTTTTCATCATCCATTCTTGGAAAGGACAGAAGAACAAGATACAAATCATATCACAGATTGAGTATGCAAGTGCGATTAAAACTAGTATCCCTTCGTCAATTATTCCAGCGAAGAAAATAGCAAAGATTACTCCATTTAGTAGAACCCACGATGATAAAACCACCAGTGTAGGATATTTTGGGGCGCCTGGGTTTGGAACATGTTCGAATTCTTTTCCAGATGGAAGATAGTTTTTCTTAAATTGCTTTTGACAACCCATGCTTTCTAATTTGGAAGGGAAAAATCTTAAAAACATTTCGACGATAAAAATCCACCAAATCGCGATTAGTATGATAGGTGAATAATCAAAATGTACTAGAGGACTTTCAACTCCGTTTATGCGATCATGGATATATAGGCCTGCTGCTGCTAAAAATAAACTGGAACGAAATAATAGCTTCCAGTAATGAAGTGTTGAAATTAGTGATAATTTTCTAGTCATATATTTTCCTATTAATGCTTAACTATAGATTGTACATGTAACATAGACGAGAATCTAGGTCGTCTCCGTCCCATTCCTGTGTGAAAATTACAAACCAAGAATAGCTATTGTCAAATACATAGATATCATCAGGAAGAATGTCATCGGATCCTAAATTGAATCCATCAAACATTACGGCTCCTTTGCTGAACCATTCATATTCTAGTACTTCTGTTAACCATTCAGTAGATGCAAGGCAAGCAAATCCCTTTTTGTCCTCTTCGTATTCTTCTAAAGCACAGTTATTAAAAGTAGGGTTATCTTCGCTTTCTGAAATGAAGTGAACAGGAGTATTAATCTTTTTTAATTTTCTAATAGCTTTGTCTATAGAAACTTCTTCGGGTTCTGTCTTAAGATGTTCCCACATAAACGAATCAGGTCTAAATGTTTCTGTATTTATATGTTCTTTGATGAAAGTTTCTCTAATTGGATTCGGATTATCTAAAATTTCGTAAGTCATTTTCTTGCCTCCTAAAAATTCATGATATCATATTATTAGTGTAAATGATAGGTAAAAATTCTTCTTTTGCTGCATAATAAGGGGCTCAACAGCCTGCAAAGCTTCGTATCGCAGGCCATGTCCTAGGCTCCCTAATCGTCCGCCTTCGGACCGTTGGCTACTCGTCGCTTCACAGGACTGGCTCGTTTAACGCCAACGCCCTCACGGGTTCTCGCCCCCATGAATTAACTACAAAAGCAAAATAGGTAGCCATATAGGCTACCTATTTTCCTTGGTGGAGAATAAGGGGCTCGAACCCTTGACCCCCTGCGTGCAAGGCAGGTGCTCTCCCAGCTGAGCTAATTCCCCATGCACGAGGTATAATATCACACAACTATTGTAATTGCAATAGTTTTTCATCAAAAACACACAA
>JAFYPY010000109.1 GCA_017547345.1 Bacillota bacterium
GGTGATTTACAGTTACCAGAAGGAACAGAAATGTGTATGCCTGGAGATAACATCACAATGACTATCGAACTAATCACTCCAATCGCAATCGAAGAAGGTTTAAGATTCGCGATCAGAGAAGGCGGTAGAACAGTAGGTTCCGGCGTAGTATCTGAAATCATCGAATAATTAAGTGAGTCTCGAAATCTTTGATTTCGCAAGACGAACTTACGCAAAGCTTTCCCAAGAAGCAAAGCTAATTGGCTAGAAAGCGATTGCGCAAGATACACAAAATATAGAGACCCAAAACCTTGGGTCTCTTTTTTTAGAAAGGAATATATAAAGATGGATTTAATTACTGGTATCAAAGAAAGAAGAAGTATTAGAAAATTCCAGGACAAAAAAGTTCCTAGAGAACTTCTAGAAGAAATTGTTAATATTTCTGCATACGCTCCTTCATGGAAGAACACTCAGGTTGCTAGATACGTTATCGTTGATGACGAAGCTACAATCAAGGCTCTTGCTACAGAGGAAGTTGCATACGGTTTCAAAGGAAACATCGCTGCTTTAGAAAATGCAGCTGCAATTCTAATCCTAACTTATGTTACTGGCAGATCCGGTTACGACCGTGACGGAAGCTTCTCAACTAAGAAGGAAGACAGATGGCAGATGTTCGATGCAGGTATCGCTGCACAGACTTTCTGCTTAGTGGCACACGAAAAAGGCCTAGGAACTGTTATCCAGGGTTACTTCGATGAAGATGTTATTAGAAGGATTGTTGAAATTCCTGAAGATCAGGAAATTGCAGCTCTAATTCCATTAGGATATCCCGATATCGATCCTGAAGCACCACCTAGAAAAGATGCTTCTAAACTTCTAACTTTCAAATAAGGACAAAAAACTCAATACCAAAATAATTTGAGGTTGCCTTAGAAAGAAAAAAGTTATATAATAACAGCGGATAAAAAGCCTTGAAAGAGGCTTTTTATTGTGCAAAAAATAATGTAAACGTTATTAATGGAAGGTTATAAAAAATGCGTAAGGAACGAAAGAAAAAACAGAAAAACAATAATAAATTCTGCAAAAACCTTTCTATTATATATAGTGTTCTGGTAATGCTGTTTTTGGTGTTGATTTTGATATTAAACATATTGCCTATTTTTGGACTATTGCTCCTAGTTTTATTTGTTTTTGTAGGCAGTATATTTGTTGTGCCGGTGTTGTACAGTCCTAGAGGCAAAGTAGAACGAAAGAAGAAAATCAAGGTGGTTGCACTTGTACTAGTTCTTCTATTTGGAGTTGCAGATTATTATATGATTAGTACTTTGAGCTTTCTGAGTCATATAAGCAACTATGTGGATTCGGGAGTGTCAGATAGAAGTGAAAGCCATGTTGATGTCACAGAAGAGCCTTTTAATGTATTGGTAAGTGGAATTGACGTTACTGGGGATATAAATGAGACTGTATCAAGAAGTGATGTTAATATGGTTGTTACTATCAATCCAAAAACGAGAGAAGTGTTGATAACTTCAATCCCAAGAGACTATTATATAGAACTCCCTAGCTATGGGTCCATGGACAAACTGACTCATACAGGAATATATGGTGCAGAAGAGTCCATCGGCGCAGTGGAAAGGCTCTTGGATATAGAGATAAACTACTATGCAAAAGTAAATTATTCTACAATAACGAATTTAGTTGATGCTATTGGTGGAATCAAAATAGTCTCACCATATTCCTTCGATACCCATGGAATGGATGTTCACTACCACTTTGAGGAAGGTGAAATTCGCCTAGATGGTAGTCAAGCTCTTGCTTATTGCAGAGAAAGAAAGTCATGGGTTGATGGGGACATGAAGAGAAATGAAAACCAACAGTTAATCCTAGAAGCTGTAATAAAGAAGTTGACGAGAGGTCCTGTTATTGTTTTCAAATATCCTGCAATATTGGATGCAATAAAAGGAACTACCGAAACCGATATGGGTAAGGGTGACATGACATCTTTGATTAAAATGCAGCTTGGTGATATGAGACCTTGGAATATAAATAAGCAAGCGATAAAGGGATATCCTGATTTTGCACATTGCTATTCTTTAGGAGCGAGTGCCTCTGTGGTAATGCCAGATGAAGAAAGTTTGAGTAGTGCAGTAGGTGCAATACAAGCTACTAGTCAAGTGGAATAGAGGTGTGTTGCGAGATGAGAAAAAATTCAAAAACTGTAATATACAAACAGTTGCCTACACCTTTTAGTATAACTTGCGGCCCTGAAAATCCTGCTTCTCTTGGATGTGAATTCTATGTACTAGAAGACAATGAAGTGGCTACAACTTTTGTATCCGACAAGATTCATGAAGGACAACTATCTATAATGCATGGTGGTTTGACTGCTTCTGTTTTGGATGAACTTATGGGGCGAGCTGTGATGGCATACCACGATGAAGAACAAAGGTGTGAAGAAGTTTTCATTTCAAGATATGTAACGGCGGAAATGACCACAAAGTACAAAAAGCCCATCCGTATAGGGGATAGAGTTTATGGATATGGAAGTGTTGTTGATCACGAAGGAAGAAAATCTTTTGCGTCTGCTTATCTCATAAATGAAAAGGAAGAAATTCTTGCAACAGCTGAAGGTTTGTTCATAGAAGTTAAGGTGAAAAGGGAAGACCTAACGGATAGATTAATTAAGGGCGAAAACCGCCAAAAATTAAGCAAAAAAGACCCAAAAGTGCTGTAAAAATCAAAAAAGCTTGTTGACATTGACAAGGCTGTGATTTATAATAAATAGGCGACTTTATGATTATTAAAGAGTTATAGCCTTTACAAGGCTTTAAATTTGAAGTAAAACGAAGGAGAATTAACATGAGAGTAAAAGTAACACTTGCTTGCACAGAATGCAAACAGAGAAACTACAATACTATGAAGAACAAGAAGAACGATCCAGATCGTATCGAAATGCAGAAGTACTGCAGATTCTGTAAGAAGCACACTACTCACAAGGAAACTAAATAGTTAAGGAAGTGAAATAGTATGGCAAAAGACAACAAGAAAAAAGGTGGTTTCGGTGCTTACTACAACGGTATTAAGACTGAAATGAAAAAAGTTGTATGGCCTACAAAAAAAGATGTTGTGTCATACACAGCCGTAGTAATCGCAACATGTGCGATTTTTGCACTTGGATTTTGGTTAATTGATACAGGTGTTTTAGCCGCTCTAAAAGGAGTTTTAGGAGTAACATTAAACTAATAATGAAATGCCGTTGGCAATTCAAATTTGCTTCAAAATAAATGAAAAGAGAAGGTACAAAAAATGTCTGATATTGAAAACAAGGGTGTATCCCCATTAGAGGGCGAAGGCATCAGAGGTGACGGCAAAGCGAAATGGTACGTGGTACACACATACTCTGGTCACGAAAACAAAGTAAAAGTTAATATCGAAAAGATGGTTGAGAACCGCGGAATGCAGGATTTAATTATCGACATTGTTGTGCCGACAGAAGACCGAGTTGAAATAAAAGATGGTCAGAGAAAAATCAAGACGAAAAAAATATTTCCGGGTTATGTAATCATAAAGATGGTTGTAACTAACGAATCTTGGTATCTAGTGCGTAACACTCAGGGTGTTACAGGCTTCGTAGGACATGGTTCAGAACCTATTCCGTTGACAGACGAAGAAGTAGCTAGAATGGGAATAGAAAAAGTTTACATCGATCTAGATGTGGAAGTCGGAGAAACAGTGCGTGTCATCAATGGTCCTTTCGAAAGCTTTATGGGTGTAGTAGAAGAGATAAACAAAGAGAAACAGGTACTGAGAGTAAAGGTTTCCATGTTTGGTAGAGAAACTCCGGTTGAACTTGAATTCAGCCAGGTAGATAAACTAAGCTAGAGCCCGGCTCTAGGAAATCTTTAGAAAGGAGAGAATAGGAATGGCTAAGAAGGTAGAAGGTTATATTAAACTTCAGATTCCAGCAGGCAATGCAAATCCAGCACCTCCAGTTGGTCCAGCTTTAGGTCAGAAGGGTGTTAACATCATGGACTTCTGTAAGCAGTTCAATGCTAGAACTCAGGAACAGAAGGGTATGATCATTCCAGTTGTAATCACAGTTTATGCTGACAGATCCTTTACATTCATCTGTAAGACACCTCCAGCAGCAGTTCTTTTAAAGAAGGCAGCAGGTTTAGAGTCCGCTTCCGGCGAACCTAACAAGAAGAAAGTTGCTACTATTACAAGAGCTCAGGCTGAAGAAATTGCTAAGACTAAGATGCCAGATTTAAACGCAGCAAACTTAGAATCAGCTACAGAAATGATTAAGGGTACAGCAAGATCCATGGGTATCGTTGTAGAAGATTAATTTAAGATGGGAGACGAAAGTCGTTAGAACCACAAGGAGGTAAAAGAATGCCTAAGAGAGGTAAAAATTACAAGGCTGCAGCTGCAAGCTTTGACAAGACAACTTTATTCGAAGTAAAGGAAGCGTTAGAAATCGCTGTAAATACTTCTAAAGCAAAATTTGACGAAACAGTAGAAGTACACATCAAGCTTGGTGTTGACGGAAGACACGCTGACCAGCAGGTTAGAGGTGCTATCGTTCTTCCTCACGGAACAGGTAAGACAAAGAAGGTTCTAGTATTTGCTAAGGGACCTAAGGCAGCAGAAGCTGAAGCAGCTGGTGCTGACTATGTAGGAGCTGAAGAATTAGCTCAGAAGATTCAGACTGAAAACTGGTTTGACTTCGACGTTGTAGTTGCTACTCCAGACATGATGGGTGTTGTAGGTAGA
>JAFYPY010000110.1 GCA_017547345.1 Bacillota bacterium
GTCTTGATATTGTAAGAGAAAATAGGGAAGAATACCAAGTAGAAGCAATTACCTGTGGCAGTAATGCTACTTTATTGGCGGATCAAATCAAGGAGTTTGCTCCAAAGATGGCAGTTACTGCAAAAGAGGAAGATGCATTAGAATTGCAGAAACAGTTCCCTGGTGTGGAGTTTTTCTATGGCGCCAAAGGCCTTGTTGAAGCAGCCAAATCTGATTGCGATATGGTAGTAAACGGCCTTATGGGTATGAGAGGTCTTGAACCTACATATCATGCTGTAATGAAAGGGACTGATATTGCCCTTGCAAACAAAGAAACTCTAGTTGCAGGCGGCGAAGTTATTATGGCAGCAGTTAAGGAAAAAGGTGTCAAAATGCTTCCTGTAGACAGTGAGCATAGTGCGATCTACCAATCCCTAGAAGGTAACGAAGGCCGTAAGATTAACAAAATTTTGTTAACTGCTTCAGGCGGTCCTTTCCGTGGATATACTCTAGAGCAACTTAAAAATGTAACGCTAGAACAGGCCCTAAAACATCCTAATTGGTCCATGGGGCAGAAGATCACTATCGACTCTGCATCTATGATGAACAAGGGGCTAGAGGTAATCGAAGCCAAGTGGCTTTTCGATGTTGATGTAAGAAAGATTGAAATTTTAGTTCACCCGCAGAGCATTCTTCACTCTGCCGTTGAATTCGAGGATAAGTCTGTTATTGGACAGATGGGTGTTCCTGACATGAGAATTCCTATTGCCTTTGCTATGTCTTATCCTAATAGACTTCCTAATCCTAGGGAAGGCGTAGATTGGTTCGGTAAGGCTGCAAACCTTACTTTCCACAAACCTGACCCAGAAGTATTTAAGTGCATTAAAATCGCTTACGATTCTTCTGAAGCAGGCGGAACCTATCCTGCAGTTATGAATGCTGCTAATGAAGTATTGGTAGATTTATTCCTACAGAAAAAAATCAGATTTATTGATATTCAAAATAACTTAGAAAGAATTCTTGATGAGCATAAGCCATCATATAATTTAGATTTAGAAGGAATTTTGGAAGCCGATCGCTTGGCTAGAATTGAAACATATAATTTAGCTTGCAAGTAATTTGGTTTCTAAACAGGGGGATTTATGAAGACAGCATTACTTGCTATATTACTATTTTGTATAATGATTTTTCCGCATGAATTGGGGCATTTTATTGCAGCTAAGCGTGTTGGTGTAAAGGTCAATGAATTTGCCTTTGGTATGGGACCTTTACTATGGAAAAAGCAGGGAAAAGAAACTCTTTACAGCATAAGACTTTTTCCTATAGGTGGTTATTGCGCGATGGAAGGTGAGGACGAGGACTGTGATTCTCCAAGGGCTTTTGGAAACAAGAAGCCTTGGCAAAAAATTTTAGTTCTCGCTGCTGGTTCTTTTATGAATGTGCTTTGTGCCATATTGATAATGATCATAGTAGTTGGCTTTCTGGGTTTTACAACAACCACAATTGACATGGTCGATGAGGGTAGTCCAGCACAAGTGGCAAATGTTCTGCCAGGGGATGTTATTGTTCAGATTGATGAAATGCAAATAGAAACATGGAATGATGTTTCCGTAGCCTTCAATTCTGCATTAGGTAAAACATCGACCGTTATAGTAGAGCGTGATGGAAATCTCGAAGAACTAAAAATAACACCTGAGCTTTCAGAAGATGGTCGCTACCTAGTAGGAGTGACATGTGAAGTAAGCCATAACCCTGCAAAAGCAGTGGTGGAAGGAACAGTAGCTACATGGAATATGACCAAGAGTTTGTTCGTTGCCATTGGTCAGATTTTTACAGGCGGTGTAGGTGTGGATAATCTAAGCGGTCCTGTGGGTATGGTTCAGATGGTAAACGAGACTACTACCTATGGAATTTGGTATTATGGATTTTTAACTGCTATGATATGCATGAATTTGGCTATTGTTAATATGTTGCCTTTGCCGGCGCTTGATGGCGGCAGAATTATTTTCGTACTTGTTACAATGTTTACCGGCAAGGAAGTAAGTCCTAGAGTTGAAGGGACTATTCATTTTATAGGCATAGTGCTTCTCTTAGGTTTGATGGTATATGTTTCATTTAACGATGTAATAAGGATTTTCGGATAGGAGTTTCATATGATTACTAGACAAGTTAGATGTGGAAATATTTATATTGGCGGTGGCGCACCCGTATCCGTTCAGTCAATGGCTAATGTGGATTCTAGAGATGAAAAAGCTCTTTTGAACCAGATTGCGGGACTAAAGGATGTTGGATGTCAGATTGTAAGAATTGCAGTTCCTGACATGGAATCAGCTGAAGTCTTAGGCCGTGTGAAAAAACAGGTGGATATTCCTCTAGTTGCGGACATTCACTTTGATTACAGACTTGCAATTGCTGCGATGAAAGCCGGAGCAGATAAAATTAGAATTAACCCGGGAAATATAGGTTCAGTAGAACGTATCAAGGCAGTAATCGACGTAGCAAAAGAAAGAGAGATTCCTATTAGAGTAGGAGTTAATTCCGGCTCCTTAGAAAAAGATATTTTGCAAAAGTACGGGGCGGTTACTGCAGAAGGACTTGCAGAAAGCGCGCTTAGAAACTTAAAATATATCGAGGATATGGACTATGGAAATCTAGTGGTTTCCATAAAGTCTTCTGATGTTAGGATGACTTATGACGCTCACAAGATTCTAGCAACAAAGACCGATGTGCCGATTCATATTGGTATAACTGAAGCAGGCACATTAGAACGTGGTAAAGTTAAGTCAGCTGTAGGGCTAGGAGCCCTTCTCCTTGAAGGAATTGGAGATACTATGAGAGTGTCCTTGACTGCTGATCCAAGAGAAGAAGTCAAGTTTGCAATAGAAATACTTAAGAGCCTAGGTATGAGAAAGTCTGCTATAAATTTCGTGTCTTGTCCAACCTGTGGCAGAACAAAGATAGACCTTCAGGGACTTGCAGAAGAAGTTGAAAAGAGATTATCTCCACTCGAAAAGGAACTTGCAAGCAGAGGTCTTGATGGCATTACTGTTGCTGTTATGGGCTGTGCAGTAAATGGTCCTGGAGAAGCGAGAGAGGCTGATTTTGGCGTAGCAGGAGGAATGGGCAAAGGATTAATCTTTGCTAAAGGAGAAATTCTAAAAACTGTTGACGAACAGTTTTTGGCAGAGGAATTCGTTAAAACAGTAGAAGAACATTGTAGGAACTTAAAACAGGCAAGATGAGAGAAATAATTGCACAAACTTTAAGCAAATATAATATTGGAAACGTTCCCAAGGAGTCTCTAAAGTATGAACTTTTGAGAGCTTCTTTGAAGAAGGAAGAAAGGGTTTTATCTGTGGATATTACCCTTAATTTTGTTGTACCTATAAAAGCATGTAACGAGATTAAAGAAGCTATCGCAGCTAAACTTGAAAACAAGCTTAATGGTGTTGAACTTAATTTCTTTTATGAAAACTTAATATTAAGTGAAGAAGAAGTAATAGGGCTTTTTATTCCACACATGATTGATATCTTGAATGGACAATACAGCAATATTACGAGAGCAATACAGATTGACAATTATCAGTGGGATGGAAATAAGTTGACTTTGCATGCGATAGGTAATTTTATTGTTAACATATTGAACAAAGAGGTAAAAGGACTTTTTGAAAATCTATTAAAGAGATATTTTGGTATTATTGCTCAGGTTGAATTCAAAAATGATGAAGAACTCTATGCAAAAGAAAGAGAGTCTTTCAAAAGTGCAGAGGAAGATGACATAAAGAAGTGTATAGAAGGGTATAAGCAGGAGTTAAAAGTTAGGGCATCTGCAAAAGGTGATACTAAGACTGATGCCGAACCTGCAAAAGGCGAGTGGAAGAGTGATTTCAAGGGCGGCGGAAAAAAGAGAGAAAAGGAACTTCCTGCCGAAGGAAACAGAATCATGGGAAGGGACATCCATGGAGATTCTAATGTAGAATTAAGAGAAATAGATCCATCCCAAGGAATGGTTATCGCAGAAGGTACTATATTTAAGATGGATTTCCGCTTAATTAAGAGTGGAAACTATCTAATGACGCTTCTTTTGACAGATAATACAACAACAATTTGCACAAAAGCATTTGTTTCAGAAGCAAAACATGACGAAATTACTTCTATGCTTAAGCCTGGTGATCCAATCAAAATTAGAGGCGAAGTGCAATACGATACCTTTGAAAATATGAATACTATCATGCTTAAGGATATCGAAAAGAGAGAGAAGGCTTCAGGCAGACAAGACACTTGGCCAGATGGCAAGCGTGTTGAGCTACATGCTCATACAAAGATGAGCTCCATGGATGGTCTTAACGAACCTGCTGACATAGTTAACCAGGCAGCCGCTTGGGGTCAGCCGGCAGTTGCAATCACTGACCATGGCGTTGTTCAATCTTTCCCAGATGCAGCAAAGGCGGCGAAGAAGCTAAAAGACAAGGGCAAGGATATCAAGGTTATCTATGGTATAGAAGGTTATGTTTTTGATGATGAAGGCCTAATTGATGAAGATGGCAACATCGATTATAAAGCTAGACCGACAAATCATATTATCCTGCTTGCGGCTACTCAGGAAGGTCTAAAGAATATTTACAAGCTGGTATCCTATTCGCACCTAAATTACTTCTACAAGAGACCTAGACTTCCAAAGTCGGTTATTGCAGCTCATAGAGAAGGTATTATCATCGGTTCAGCTTGTGAGGCGGGAGAAGTTTATCAGGCCTTCTACAAACAGAAATCTCACGAAGAAATATTAAAGATTGCTGAATTCTATGACTACTTAGAAATTCAGCCTCTTATTAACAATAAGTTCTTAACGGAAGACCGTACTGAAGGTGGCAGATACCCAGATAGAAGACAGCTTACCATTGAAGAACTAAAAGAAATAAACACAAAAATCGTTGAACTTGGCGAAGAGATGGGAAAACCTGTTGTTGCTACGACAGACGCTCATTACGATAGTCCAACTTCTGCTATTTATAGAAACATCATTATGGCAGGGCAAGGTTTTAAGGATGCCGAAAACGGTCAGGGGCTATACCTGAGAACTACCGACGAGATGATGGAAGAATTTGCATACCTTGGGGAAGAAAGAGCCCGCAAGGTTGTAATCGAAAATACAAATATTATTGCAGACCAAATTGGAGAACTACTTCCTGTTCCAAAGGGTAAGTTCCCACCAAAGATTCCGGGTGCTGAGGATACGCTAAGAGAAACTTGTATGAACAAGGCTCATAGCATATACGGGGAGCCGCTTCCGGAAGAAATTGCTACAAGACTTGATAAGGAACTTAATTCCATTATCGATAACGGCTATGCCGTGATGTATGTGTCTGCGCAGATGCTTGTAAAGAAATCTCTAGAAGATGGATACTTGGTAGGTTCAAGAGGTTCCGTAGGTTCATCCTTTGCGGCTACAATGGCGGGTATTACGGAAGTAAACCCTCTTGACCCGCATTATATATGCCCAGACTGTAAATACCTAGAATGGGGAGATATGGAGCTTTATGACTGCGGTATTGACATGCCACCTAAGAAGTGTCCAAAGTGTGGAGCAGAACTAAACCGAGACGGCTACACTATCCCGTTCGCAACCTTCCTTGGTTTCGATGGTGACAAGGAGCCGGATATCGACCTTAACTTCGCCGGAGAATACCAGCCCATTGCACATAAATATGTAGGTGTTATCTTTGGCGAAAAGAATGTATTTAAGGCTGGTACAGTAGGTACCATTGCTGACAAGACAGCTTACGGATATGTTAGCAAGTTCTATGAGGAGCAAGGTATTCCTATAAATAAATTTGAAAAAGATAGACTGACTCAACATTGTACTGGAGTTAAGAGAACTACTGGTCAGCATCCGGGTGGTATCATCATCGTTCCTGACGACCACGAAATTTATGAATTCTGTCCGGTTCAGCATCCGGCAAACGATGTTAAGTCGGACATCATAACTACCCATTTCGACTATCATAAGATTGATGAGAACTTGCTTAAGCTGGATATCTTAGGTCATAACGTGCCTTCCATGATTCGTCAGCTTCAAGATATGACGGGTGTGGATCCGCTTACAGTACCACTTACAGATAGAAAGGTGATAAGCATCTTTAACGGTATCGAGGCTTTAAAAATTAAGATGCCGGATTATAAATATACTCACGGATCTTACGCTATTCCTGAATTCGGTACATCCTTCGTAAGACAGATGCTTGATGATACTAAGCCTGACAAATTCGCGGACTTAGTACGTATTTCCGGTTTCTCGCACGGTACAGATGTATGGTTAAACAATGCACAAGACTATATTCGTCAGGGTGTTGCGACAATGCGAGAAGTAATTTCAACTCGAGATGACATCATGAACTACTTGATGCTTAAAGGCATTGAGAATAAGATGTCTTTCCAAATCATGGAAGACGTTAGAAAAAATAGACCTCTAAAGGATGCGCAGTTAGAAGTTATGAAGGCTCATGGTGTTCCTGACTGGTATATAGATTCTTGCATCAAGATTCAGTACATGTTCCCTAGAGCCCACGCCGTGGCGTATGTAATGATGTCTTTCCGTATGGCTTGGTATAAGGTTTACTATCCTAGAGAGTTCTACGCTACATACTTTACTAGCGTGGTGGCCGACTTCGATTCTGACACCATCTTGAGAGGTCCTGATGCAATTTTAGAAAAAATTGATTTAATCAAGGCTAAGGGGCAGGCGGCTACAGCCAAAGAAGGTTCTGAAATTATCGTACTTGAAGTTGCCTACGAAATGTATGCAAGAGGGTATGAATTTATGGACATGAAGCTTGGTCTATCTCATGCTACAAAATTTGATGTGGTAGATGGCAAAGTGCTTTTACCATTCATGGCTCTTTCCGGCATGGGTGAAACGGCGGCAAAATCCTTTGCTGAAGAATATAAGATTAAGCCTTATGATACGATTGAAGAGATAACTAAACGTGCCAAGGTTAACAAGGCTTCTATTGAGGCTCTAAAGGCAAGAGGAGTATTAAAGGGGCTACCTGAAACGGACCAATTAAGCTTCTTCTAAAACAAGAAAAGATTTCATAAAAATCAAGAAAAGCCTTGCATTGCAAGGCTTTTTGTGTTAATATACTACGGAAGACAATTCAAAGACGGCATTTACTAAAGAGTGGGCAAAACCCACTCTTTCAATTTTGATAAGGAGAAATTATGGCAAAGAAAAAGATTACTGAACTAATCGAAGAGATGCTAGGCGCATTTCTTACTGAAAACGGACTTGAACTTTACCACACGGAATTCGTTAAAGAGGGTAAGGACTGGTTTTTAAGAGTCTTCATTGATAAGGCTAATGCATCCGCTGATGAATACGTATCAACTGATGACTGCGAACTTGTTAGCAGATTCTTGAGTGCTAAGCTTGATGAAGAAGATCCAATTGCTCAGAACTATTATTTAGAAGTTTCTTCTCCAGGAATGGATAGAATCTTATATAAAGAAAAAGACTTTGCCAAGTTCCAAGGTAAACTTGTAGATGTAAACCTTTACAAGGCATATGAAGGTAAGAAAGCATATGAAGGCATTCTTGTTGGTCTTGTAGATGGTCATGTAGTTATAACAGACGAAAAAAACAATGAGCTTAAATTCCCTGCGGAGCAGGTGTCCAAGACACGCCTTGCCGTAGTTTTCTAAGGAGGTTAATAAAAAATGAACAAGGAATTTATCCAGGCAATTGAAGATTTAGAAAAAGAACGTCAAATTTCCAAAGATGTGCTAATTGAAGCAATAGAATCAGCTTTAGTATCAGCATACAAAAAGAATTACGGCACTTCAAATAATGTAAGAGTAGATATTGACAGAGAAAACGGAGATATCGCTGTTCTTATGAGAATGGACGTTGTAGAAGAAGTTGAAGATGATTTAACACAGATTTCTGTAGAAGAAGCTAGAGAAATTGACTACAGATATGAAGCAGGAGACATCGTAGAATACCAGGTTACTCCAAGAGACTTTGGTAGAATTGCGGCACAGACTGCAAAGCAGGTAGTTGTACAGAGAATCAGAGAAGCAGAAAGGGGCATGATTTTTGAAAACTACAGCACAAGACAGGGAGAGATTGTTACAGGTACTGTACAGAGAATTTCCGGGGAAACTATGTTCATCAATTTAGGAAGAACAGAAGGAATCTTAAGTGCTAACGAACAGGTTCCGGGAGAAACATACAAGGTTAATGATAGACTAAAAGTCTTCATTATGGATGTTAAGAAGACTACAAAAGGTCCTCAGGTATTCCTTTCCAGATCACATCCTGGTCTTGTGAAGAGACTATTCGAACTTGAAGTTCCTGAAATTGGTGACGGAACAGTAGAAATCAAAGGAATCGCTAGAGAAGCAGGTTCAAGAACAAAACTTGCTGTTTACACTGAATTTGAAGATGTAGACCCAATCGGAGCTTGTGTTGGTACAAGAGGAGCAAGAGTTCAAACAATCGTAGATGAACTAAACGGCGAAAAGATTGATATCATTACTTGGAGCGAAGACCCTGTTGAATTAATTTCCAGCGTTCTTAGCCCTGCAAAGGTAGAAGCTGTTATTATCGACAGCCTTGAAGAAAAGAATGCTACAGTAGTAGTTCCTGATTACCAGCTATCCCTTGCAATCGGTAAGGAAGGTCAGAATGTAAGACTTGCAGCTAAGGTAAGTGGATGGAAAATTGACATCAAGAGCCACACTCAGTACGAAGCTATGGCACAGAATATCGACGGAAACGAAATCATTGAAATTGAAGAAGTTTGCGAAGAGGAAGCGGATTTCGTAGAAGTAGAATAATAAATAGCTTGTTTCGGGAGGTGATTTCATGAAAGAAAATAAAGTTCCTATGCGTAGATGTATAGGCTGTATGGAATCTAAAGAAAAAAAATATCTGGTTCGCATTACCGGATACGAAAATGACGTAACTCTTGATATGACCGGAAGAGCAAAAGGCAGAGGCGCATACCTATGTAAAGGTAGTGAGGCATGCCTAGAGAAAGCATACAAAAAGAGAGCATTGGAGAGAAGCCTTAGAATGCAGGTAACTGAAGAACAGAAAGAAGCTATCTCCAAAGCGTTGAAGGAAACAGAGAATGAAAGATAAAGTTTTGAATTATCTCGGGCTGGCAGCGAGGGGAAGATTGCTGGCAGTTGGATATAATACATGTATGTTTATGATGGGCAAGAGAAAAGTCAAAGTTGTTGTTTTGGCTAGTGACCTTGCCGAAAACTCGATGAAGAAGATGGTATCCTTGTGTACACGCAATAATGTAGATTACGTGGTATATGGTACAAAGGAAACCCTTTCCCATAGAACGGGCAAAGAGGATTCAGGAATCTTCGGCATCACAGATGAAAATCTAGCAAAAGCGATACTAGATGAGATTAATAATAGATAATCTTAAAGAGGAGGTGTTCTAATGACGACAGAGAGCAAGGCAAAAGAAACGAAAATTGTTAAGGCTGCACCTAAGAGCCATGAAGATCATCATGAAGATGAGCCTAGAGTGACGGTTAAGGCGGCGGCAAAACCACATATGAGAACTCAATCAAAGCAGGCGAAACCTCAGCAGCAGGCACAGGAAAGACCTACTGCAAGACCGCCAATTGGCAAGCCTGTTGTAAATAAAGATTTAGAAAGCAGAGGTTCAAGACCACCAATCGGCAAGCCTGTTGTACCTAAAGAAGTAGCAGAAAGAGGCAAGGAAACTAAGGTGGCTGAACCGAAGGTAGAAGCACCAAAGGTTGAAGTTAAAGTAGAAGAACCTAAAGTGGAACCAAAGGTAGAAGCACCAAAGACTGAAAATAAAGTAGAACCTAAGGCGGAAGCGCCAAAGGCTGAAGCTAAAGAAGAAGAAAAGGTATCTAAGCCAAAGGTTGAAAGAGCTCCAAGAACTGATAAGAATGAAAGACCTCAGAGAGGCGAAAGACAGGATAGGGGCGAAAGACCTCAGCGCGGTGACAGACCGGAAAGAGGACCAAGAAAGGACTTCGGCGATAGACCTCAGCGTGGTGACAGACCAGAAAGAGGACCAAGAAAGGACTTTGGGGACAGACCTCAGAGAGGCGAAAGACAGGATAGAGGAGAAAGAAAGGATTTTGGCGATAGACCAAGCCGTCCTCAGCAGGAAAGACGCGACTCTCGTGACCAGAGACCTGCAGCATCAGCAGAATTAGCTCCAAAGCAGAGCCAGAAACGTGCTGAAAAGATGCAGTATCAGGACAAAGAAAGAAATAAGTTTGCAAAGCTTGACAATGGCAATGCATCCGGCAAAAAGAACAAGCAGAAGATTCAGGAACGTTCATTAGAAAAAGCGGCTAAACCAAAGAAATATAACAAACCAAAGCCGCAAGTTGAAGAAGAGGATATAATGGAAGATTTACCAACAGGAGCAATTGCAGTAACGGTACCTATTACAGTAGCAGGTCTATGTGAACAGGCTGGAATTTCAACATCTCAGGTTATCATGGCCCTAATGAAGATGGGTATTATGGCAAATATTAACCAGAACATCGATGAAGATACAGTTATGATTCTGGCGGATGAGTTAAAACTAAATGTTGTAGTAACAAAGGTTGAAGAAGAAGAGATAGAAGAAGGCTTAGAAACATTCGAAGATAAGGAAGAAGATCTAGAGCCAAGAGCACCAATCATTACTGTAATGGGTCACGTAGACCACGGTAAGACTTCATTACTTGACGCTATTAGAAGTACAAATGTAACAGTTTCCGAAGCTGGTGGTATCACACAGCATATCGGTGCTTCTGAAGTATATATCAATGGCCAGAAGATTGTATTCTTAGATACTCCAGGTCACGAAGCGTTTACAGCAATGAGAGCTAGAGGTGCACATACTACAGATATCGCTGTACTAGTAGTTGCAGCAGACGACTCTGTAAAGCCTCAGACAATCGAATCTATCTCCCATGCTAAGGCTGCAGGTGTACCAATTATCGTAGCAATCAACAAGTGCGATAAGCCAGCTGCAAACCCAGAAAGAGTTAAGCAGGACTTAACTGAACATGGTATTTTAGTAGAAGACTGGGGTGGAGATACAATCTGCGTACCGGTATCCGCTAAGACAAGAGATGGTATCGAAAACTTACTAGAAATGATTCTTTTACAGGCAGAAATGCTTGAATTAAAGGCTAACCCTAACAGACTTGCTATGGGTACAGTAATAGAAGCTAGATTAGACAAAAACAAAGGTCCGGTAGCTACACTTCTTGTAACTAATGGTACAGTTAAGAGCGGTATGTCCGTAGTAGCTGGTACATCTGCCGGTAGAATCCGTCTAATGACAGACTTCAAGGGCGACACTATCCGTAAGGCTGGTCCGTCCACAGCAGTAGAAATCCTTGGTTTGACAGAAGTTCCTGAAGCAGGTGATACATTTAACGTTGTTAAGGACGATAAGCTAGCTAAGGAAATCGCAGAAAACAGAAAGACTAAGTTAAGAGAAGAAGTCCTTGCAAGAAACGCAAGCACAACTCTTGAACAGTTATTCAGCCAGATTCAGGAAGGTGAAACTAAGGATCTTAACCTAATCATCAAGGGTGACGTAACAGGTTCCATCGGTGCTATTGTTTCTTCCCTTGAAAAGTTATCCAACGAAAACGTTAGAGTTAAGATTGTACACACAGGCGTAGGTACAGTAAACGAATCCGACGTAACTCTTGCTGGAACAACTGGTTCCATCATCATCGGTTTCAACGTAAGACCTACAACTGCAGTTCAGGCTCTTGCTGAAAGAGAAAAGATCGAGATGAGACTTTATAGAGTTATCTACGATATTATCAACGATATCGAAGACGCTATGAAGGGTATGCTTGATCCAGAATTCAAGGAAGAAGTTCTTGGTAAGGTTGAAGTTAGAGATACATTCAAGGTTCCTAACGTTGGCGTTATCGCAGGTGCATACGTTACTGAAGGTAAGGTTGTGCGTAATGCAGAAATCAGACTTGTTCGTGATGGTATCGTAATTCACGAAGGTAAGATTTCCTCATTAAAGAGATTCAAGGACGATGCTAAGGAAGTTAACCACGGCTATGAATGTGGTCTTGGTATTGACAACTATAATGACATCAAGATTGGTGATATAATTGAATGCTTCCATATGGTAGAAGTTGAAAGGAAATAAATAATGGGAAAAGGTTACAGAGCTGGTAGACTTGGTGAAGAAATCCGTAAGATTATAAGCAGCATGCTTATCTCTCAGATTAAAGACCCAAGACTATCTTCAATGATAAGCATTTCAGGTGTTGATGTAACAAAGGACGGAAGCTATGCTACTATCTACGTTTCAACACTTGACTTTAGCAAAGATGCAGCTGAAAAAGAGGCTAACGAAAAGGAAATCCTTGCTGGCCTTGCAAGTGCATCAGGTCTTTTCCGTAAGGAAGTTGGCCGTCAGATTAGAATGCGCCGTGTGCCGCAGCTTATCTTTAAGATGGACCACTCCATGGACTACGGAAAACACATAGACGATATTTTAAGTACTATGGATTTTGACAGTTATCAAAAAGACGAAGAAGAGGATTTTGACGACTTCTTGGAGTAAGATATGAAGAACAATTCATTAAAAGAAATTGCACTAAAGTTAGATGAGGCAAAGAGCGTAATGCTCTTTCCTCATATCAATTTAGATGGAGACGCGCTAGGATCATGTGCTGCTCTTTGCAAAGCTCTTAGAAAGAATGGCAAAAACGCGTGGATTCTGCTGGAAGATGATATTCCGGCAAATTTGCGTTTTTTGGACAAGGGCTATTGCACATGGGATGTGGATGTTATTGAGAATCCCGATGTATGCATGTGTGTAGACTGCGGTGATTTAGGACGTTTTCCAAAGCGTGCTGAAAAGTTTAAGACAGGTAAGACTACAATTTGTCTTGACCACCATAGAACGACAGAGTTTTTCTGCGAATATAACTATGTGGATTCAATCGAAGCCGCCACTGGACAGATTATGTATGACCTTCTAATGGCGATGGAAGTTGAACCAGATAAGGAAATCGGAGAAGCTATTTTCGCGGCAATTACGACAGATACAGGAGACTTTCAGTATTCAAATACTCAGAAAAAGAGCCACTTAATCGTTGCCGATTTATATGACTGGGGCACTGATTTTAACATGGTAAGTGTGGAAATCTACGAAAATGTTCGCATGGAAAAGACTCTATTAAAGAGTGCAGCCATGGAGACAATTAAGGTCATTGGAGATGGACTTGGAGCGATAGTTTATATAACTCAGGATATGCTTCAAAAGACTGGTGCTACAATGGACGAGAGCGAAGGCATCGCTCAGGATTTAAGAGCTATTGCCGGCGTTGAGTTTTCTGCCTTAGTTAAGGAATACGGCCCTGAAACTTGCAGAGTAAGCCTTAGAGCAAAGAGACGTGGCGATGTAGCCGTGATTGCTCAAAACTTAGGTGGTGGTGGCCACACTAAGGCTGCAGGTTGTACGATAAATGCTCCTATTATGGATGCTGTTGCTGCCGTTGAGACTGAAATATTAAAAGCTATCAAGGAATTAAACTAGTATGATAGAAAATGGAATTTTAAACATTAATAAGCCGCAGGGCATGACTTCTCACGACGTAGTATATAGAGTGAGAAGAGCCCTAGGCATCAAGAGAGTAGGTCACACAGGAACTCTTGACCCTATGTGTACAGGTGTACTTCCAATTTGCATTGGTACGGCAACCAGAGTTACAGAGTATCTTGATTTAGACTTCAAAACTTACCGTTGCACCTTGCTTCTTGGTAAGCAGACGGACACACAGGATATCTGGGGTGAGGTCTTAGAAGAAAAACCTACTGACAACATTACTGAAGAAGATATCAAAGAAGCTTTTAGCGGATTTAGAGGTATCATCGATCAGAAGCCTCCAATGTATAGCGCAGTTAGAGTCAACGGAAGAAGACTTTATGAATACGCTCGTGCAGGAGAAGAAGTAAATGTTAAGACTAGAAAGATTTATATTAATAGCCTTAATATTGATAAAATTGACCTAGGAAACAAGACAGTAGTGTTTACTGTTGAGTGTTCTAAGGGAACATATATTAGAACTATTTGTCAGGATGTAGGTATTGCACTTGGATGTGGTGCCACTATGACATCTCTAGAAAGACTTGCTAGCGGCGAGTTCAAGATTAAAGATGCCATTGACCTTGAAAAACTACAGGAGATGTCAGTGGAAGAAATTGAAAAACTAGTTCTTCCTGCAGACTACCCTCTTGTTTATTTTGGACAGGTAGTTGTTGACGTTCCTACTGCTAAAAAGTTTGTGGATGGTCATCATCTTGCTCTTAAGCAGTGCGAGATGCTCCGTGAACCAGCTTATAGATACAAGGACTTCGTGCTAGACATGAGGGAAGAATATAAGGGTGCATATAATGTTTATAAGAAGACTGAAAGTGGTAAACATTTCCTAGGCGTAGCTTTTTATAATCACACATATAAGAAGCTAGTCGCTGATAAAGTTTTATCAAGAGGTGAGGAACTTGAAAATATTTAGATCATTAGATGAAATTAATAATATTGAGCCTTGCGCAGTAGCACTAGGGAATTTTGATGGTGTCCACAAGGGTCATCAGGAACTTATTCATAGAGCGGTGAGAACTGCAAAGAGACATGGCATCAAGAGTGCTGTATTTACTTTCTCAAATCACCCTAGAAATATGATTCCTGGACAAAAGTCAGTTGAAAACATTATTTACAACGACGAAAAGGCCGCTCTTATAGAAGAACTTGGTGTGGATTATCTTTTTGATATTCCATTCACTAAAGAAATCATGACTATGGAGCCTATCGACTTTGTTAAGGGCCTAATTGTAGAAAAATTTAAGGCTGCAGAGACTTTCTGCGGATTTAACTACAAGTTTGGTTTTAAGGCTGCTGGGAACGTTAAATTCCTAAAGGCATGTGCCAAAGAAATGGGTTTTGTTGCCAATGAAGTTCATCCTGTTAGTGTGGACGGAGAAGTTGTTAGCTCAACTCTAATAAGAGGCCTTATTAAATCCGGCGAAGTGGATGAATGCCTTCACTATCTAGGCAGAAACTACAGCATCGGTGGTGAAGTTGTGGTTGGCAATAAGCTTGGAAGAAC
>JAFYPY010000111.1 GCA_017547345.1 Bacillota bacterium
ACCATTAGCATCTACATAGTATACAGTCATATCTGCATTTTCATATCCTGCAGGTACAGGAATCTTAACTTGGAACTTGCCGTTATCTAACTTTGTAACGTTTTGTCCTGTAGTATTTGAATACAAGCTTAAATCATACATGTAAGCATTTTCTGCCTGTAAAGCACCCATAATTCTGTCATATTCAGTACCGCTTGTTAAGACATCTGCACCGATAACAGTATCTAAAGGAATAGAACTATCTGTATTAATTTCAACTTTAGTCTTAAAATCAACAGTCTTGTAAGTTGGTGTCATCATCTGTGAACTATCCTTGACGATGATGAACTGATAATAAACAGATCCATTAATGGATACGTCAAAGATATATCCGCCTGCTGCGTTAGTTAGGTATTCGTAATCGCCACCAGCTTTGAAATTATCAATAAAACTCTGCTTATTGTCAGGAACACTCTCTAAAATAAATTGATAGTCGAATAATGTAAAGGAACAGTTGGAATGTTCATTTGTATATTCATCAATCAATAGATAATCAGGATATGCTTTATTGCTTTCTTCATTAATTAACTCCTGTAATTCTTCCATTCTAGCTTCTAGAACAGGAATCTGAGCCTCGGCCTCAGCAATCTGAGCGTCATAACCTGCAAGTGTTTCTTCTTTATATTTTTCTACTGTATAATTTGATAACTGAATATCAATGATGTCTTTGCCAAAATAATCTGTAACACGTTTTTCTGCTGCTGCGATTAATGCTTCAGGAGTATCAGCTGTATCATCAGGAACATAAATAGCATGTTCAGCTCTTGCACCAAGTGCGCTTGATACATAATATACTACTCCGTCCTGCATGAATTTCGCTTCACCAATATTTTCAGTACAGAATGGGTCATCGCTTCCCGCTCTTACATCTACTAGAAGAGTATAGTTATAGTTGTCAAGAATCCCCTTGAGTTCACTTGAGTAGTTTGCAAGTGTATCTCCCATTCCATCATTTTCAAAATTGCAGTTAGCTAAGTAGTTTACAAATTCTAAATCCTTAACTATAAACCATTCTCTGTCTTTAGGGAATTTGTCAACGATTTTGTCTGTCTCTGCTTTAATGGCAGCATCATAATTCCAAACTAAATCTACAGCATGAACTTCTTCATTATACTTACCACCGTTAATTACAACTTCTCCTTTAGAGTAATCTTTGCTGATAGACTCTGCATATAAAGAAGCATCTATTCCTTTTTCATAGTTTTCTGCGTAGAAATAATCTAAAGGTAACCACAAATCATCTTCACTCTGCGGTGTTACAAAATCGAACACAACCTGCCCATTAGGAACTGCTTTTAGATATTCGTCTGAATATTCCTTGTCTCTTACATAATAGTATTCACTACCCTTACCGGAATACTTACCTGCAGCTGCATAGTCTTTAGTATCAACAGTAAAACGACCTGAGTTAATTGTAATGTCACCAACTGGTAAGTCTGAGGTTGCTGCAGCTTCAACTAAATCACCATTAACTACTGCCGCATTAATAACAATGGAACAATCAGTAGAAGCAGCTAATACTGCACCTTGATTTTGAGATTCATATTTACCACCGTTAAGAGTTAATGTACATTTTTTATCATCAGAAAGATTCCAGTCTTCCACTCTGATAACCGCACCATAACTATCTGTAGACTGACTACTTAATCCTGATTCGCTATCAGCATTTATTGTAATATTGGAATCAACAGCAAAAATAACTGGACCTTCTAAAACATTAATGCTTGCATTTTCAAGATTAAAAGTAATGTCTCTACCTTCAACCCAGAAACCAACTTCAAATCCCCACATATGAATGTCTTTTATGGTAATTTCACCGGATCCACCATAAGGAACAGCATCAATAGCCTCAGCTAATTCATCATATGAAGAAACTGTTGTGCTAGGGGCAGCAAAAGCAATTGCCGGTATCATTGTAAATACCATAATTATTGCCAAAGCTGTAATCAATAATTTCTTAAACATTTTAGCACCTCCACATAGTTTGTCTATTGTGAATTATTTGATTAACTGCTTTGAGTATACCCCCTCCCGATATATTTTGTCAAATTTAGTTTTTCACCTATTATTTGATCTATACGAATATAAAAAAGAGGCCCTAAGGCCTCTAATCATTAAGCTATATCTTTTTTTGTGTATTTTGCGTATCCAATTACAGTAACAACAATACCGTAAACTAGCCCTAAAACAACTAGCATCCAGTCTAGTCCAATGTCTTCTGTTATTTGGGCACCATCTGTATAGGCAAACGGCGTGATATATTTAAGGAATTCAGCCTCTTCAAGGATATTCTTTACTAGGTTCATGAAGTATAAAACTAGTGCAATTCCAAGGCCTAGACCAAGTCCGCCCCTTCTAATAAATGCTGAAAGTCCAAAACAGATCATTCCAATTTCAATCTGCATTATGAAGTATGCTAAGTGAAGCAACATTACTACATCCCACTCACATTCAATGTCCATTGCTACAATAGAAGCTGCTGTACCAGCAAATACAACTAGATTTAAGATAACAATCTGCGCGATTGCCGCTCCTAGTTTTGAATTTAGCACATAAGTACGGCCAATTGGGTGAGCTAATAAGAATTCAGCAGTATGTTCCTTTTCTTCTTTGGCGATAATGCTAATTCCGGCAAGTGCTGCAAAGAATGCACCGCCAAGTCCGATAACATTACCACACTCAATACTGTAGTATCCCATAAAAGTACCGAAATTCAGCTGATCCATACCAAAAGCAGCTGTAAAACTACCCATAGACGCGAACACGTCGCCAACTTGCTCCATTTCTGCGCTCATTTCAGGGTAAATTACTACACAAGTTACCATAAAGAAAGTGATAGCTAGTGTCCAAATTGCAACAGAAATCTTACTTTGTTTAAGTTCATGTAAAAATAATGTCATAGCTATTCACCTCCCTCGTAATAGTGCATAAAGATGTCCTCTAAGTCAGGTTCTGACACGTTAAGGTCTGATATATCAAATCCGCCTAAAAAGGCTACCAAATCGTTGATTTCGCCGCCATATAGGAAGTTTAGACCTGTATTTGTATCTTCTCCTTCGACAGCACTCGACTTAATATCACGAACATCGACAAGTTTTGCCAGATCATCTACATTTACAGTTCCAGTAACGCTCACGCGCTTAGCACTAGTCTTGCCAAGGCTATCAACAGTATCGCAAGCAATGATTTTGCCCTCACGGATGATAGCAGCACGATTACAGTTCTTCTGGATTTCAGATAAGATATGTGATGAAAGGAATACTGTAGCCCCTTCTTCGTTCTTTTCCTTCATGATTTCGAAAAACTCACGTTGCATAAGCGGATCTAACCCACTTGTCGGTTCATCAAGGATATATAGCTCAGGCTTATGCTGAAGCGCTGCCACGATAGCAACCTTCTTGCGATTACCAAAGGAAAGCTCATTAACCTTGCGATTCATATCTAGCTGAAGTCTTTCGCAAAGTTTTTTAGCCTCTTCAGCACAATCCATTTCTCTCAAATCTGCGGAAAGCTTTAAAACATCCTTTACCTTCATTCCATGGTAAAAGATAGCTTCAGATGGAAGATATCCTACCTTTGATAGGATTTCTTTCTTTTCCGCAATAATATCGTGTCCAAGGACAGTCGCAGACCCAGAATTTGGGCTAATTAATCCTAAAATAGTTCTAATCGAAGTGCTTTTGCCAGCCCCATTTGGTCCAATAAAGCCGAAAAAGTCGCCTTTATTTACCACTAAATCTACGTCGATAATACCTCTAGCCTTGCCATAGTATTTAGTTAGTTTTTTTAATTCAATAGCGTTCATAAGCGCCTCCTTATAACTTATGTGTATATTATAAACGTTCTAGCGGGGGTAAAGTCAATATAAATATTGACCAAGATGAAGAACTTAGATAGAATGGATACATACTGTTTAGGAGGCTATAATAATGAACAAAGTAAAATATCCAATGAGCCTGTTTATCGTAGGCGTTATCATGAATATGGTAGTAAGACACGTAATATTATTCCTATCAGGCTTTGCTTTAATTATATTAATGGAAAAAGGTTCCTTCTTCTATTATGTTGGTATCGTAATGATAATCTTTGACTTCTTATTATCACTTGGATTACAGATGGGTATCAGAAAAGAAGTTATGTCAGAATCCGACAACCCAGAAATCCAGAGAATTCAGGCAGCACTTGCAAAAGGCGGTCGCTGGACTGACAATGTTAAAGATATCGTAGACGATAAGCTTGACGATTATGAAGATAAACTACAAGAATCTCGTGCGCAGAAGGAAAAGTTCAATGCAATGTTTGATGATGATTCCGCTGTGTACGATGACGATTCCGATATGTATGATGATGAAGATGATGAACAGGTTAAAGATGAGCCTGAAGATAAGAAGGATTACCAAGATGACGAGTCTTATTCAGAAGATTAGTCCCTACATATATTAACCTGAATTTTGGAATAATAAAACCCCTGCGTCGCAGGGGTTTTGCTATGGAAAGTCCTTTATCCTCTCATACTCTTTATTTCTTGCAGCTGAAAGCGGTATTTTTGCTCTACTTCAGGGTATTTTTCGTGGTCAACTTCTTCCAAAAACATCTCAAGTGGGCGAACCCAAAGACTGCAATCTTCGTACAGCTTACGATAGATTACATACTCTTCTCCTGTCTCAGAGTGTTTTGCAGTATCTACTAATAAATAATAATCACCTTTAAAGTGGCGATATATTCCATTTATCTTAATCTGATTCATATTATCTCAAACTCTCCTCTTCAAGCGCTATCCCCGCAATTGACAATGCGAATATCTTCGTGCTATCCATCATACTCTTAATATCAATGTATTCGTTTGCTTCGTGGCAAGTATCCTCTTCTCCAGGGAACAGTGGTCCCCAAGATACAACATTTGGCATCGCCTTGGCGTAAGATCCACCATAAGCTAATGTAAACTCGTTCTTCAGACCAGAAACTTCTTCGTAAGATTCTGCAAGTACATTTAGGAAAGGTCTTTCCTTGCTCACGAAGACCGCAGGCATGGAATCATAGAACTTGATAACTCCATCGTGTTTGTCAGCAAAACCCTTAATTCCGGCATATATTTCCTCTTCTCTTGCGCCATATGGAAAACGATTATTGATATTAACAGTAGCAACGCCGTCTTTTGCATTGAATATCGTAGGCGAAAAAGCGTTTCTATGAACAAATTCACCTTCATAGTATTCACTCTCACTACATAAACCAATGGCTGTTCCGTTAACATCTCTAAATGCATCCGTTACAGCTTCGATTAAATTCATCAGCTTATTTGAAGAGACCCCCTTTTCCTTAAGCATGTCACAAAGGATAAATAGAGCGTTTTCTCCTATTTCTGGCTGGCAAGAATGAACTGATTTGCCTACTGCAGTGACCATTTCCTCATTGGAAAGAGTTGCCACAGCTTTTCCGGGAACTGAATTCATGGCAACGCCGCAGTCAACAGCTGTAACATATAGGCCATCGCAAATAGAGTCTTTTACATCGAAATCGATTGTAAAGTCAGCAACACCCTTTTCTACGTTACAAATAGGATATTCTCCATCTGGCGAAAAACCATAGTCAGGAAGTTTGTAGTTAGCTACATAAGCGTCCATGTCGGTCCATTCAACCTCTTCCTGAGTACCTATAATTAACTGGACTTTTTTCTTCAACGGCACGCCAAACTCTAATGCCGCCTTCATGGCATAAAGGCTCGCTATAATCATTCCCTTGTCATCAATAGTGCCGCGGCCATAGACTCTGCCGTCTTTTATAACCGCCTCGAAGGGATCAGTCTCCCACTCATCTAAATCACCTGCTGGTACAACATCAACATGAGATAAGATTCCTAGAGTTTCCTCTCCTTCTCCAATCTCGATAACGCCAACTTGACCATCTAGACAATTTTCGACGCGAAAGCCCATTTCAGCACCTAGTTTTAAGGCAAATTCTAGAGCTTCTGTTACTTTTTCTTTATCACTAGAAATGCTTGGAATGGCGACAAAGTCAGCCAAATCCTTTAGCATTTCATCTTTGTGGTTGTCTATGTATTGTAATAAATAATTCTTCATGCAGATAGGATAACATTTACTAATATACTAAAGCAACCCAAAATATGATTTCATAACGACTACACAGTTTAATATAGCGTGCATTGTCATGGATAACGCCAAATTATCTTTCTTCACATACATGTATCCAAAAGCTAGTCCCATTACAATTGCATTGAAAATCAGAGAAATGCTCGTAAAATGAAGTATTCCAAATA
>JAFYPY010000112.1 GCA_017547345.1 Bacillota bacterium
AAGTGATTAGTCCAATCATAAGAACAAAAGATGAAGCATTAAATCAACTAAATGACATAAAAGACAAAGAAGTAGAAGATGTATTTATTGCATCTTTTTAGAGGAGAAAGATATGATTCCATTATCAACGAGAATGAGACCAAAAAGACTTGAAGAATTTACAGGGCAAGAGCATTTTCTTTATCCTGGTTCACTATTTTATAATTCCATAAAGAATAAGACTTTTGACTCAGCTATATTCTTCGGACCTTCTGGTACCGGCAAAACTACGCTTGCCAGAATTATCGCTAGAGAAATGGGAGGTAATTTTCACGAATTAAATGCTTCTGTGGCCGGAACCAAAGAATTAAAGGAATTGATAGAGACTGCCAAAACTTCATTTTATGGATTGGAGCAGAAGACTACCTACGTGTATATCGATGAGTTTCACCGATGGAGTAAGCTTCAGCAAGATTCTTTATTAAAGGCTCTTGAAGAAGGCGTTATAAAGTTTATAGGAAGTACTACAGAAAACCCATATTTTGCTGTTAATAATGCTATTATAAGCAGAGTAAGGAACATATATGAGTTTAAGAGACATTCTGAAGAAGGCATAGAAAGGATAATAAGAAGAGCCTTAGCTGATAAAGACAATGGTTTAGGAGCATTGAAGATAAAATGGGAAGACGATGCAATAAAAGTTCTTGCTAGCCTTTCAAATGGAGATGCAAGAGTTGCTCTAGATACACTTGGTTTTATATCTGATAATGTAGATGAGAATTCAGTCGTAAAAAGAGAAATTGTCGCAGAGGCTATGCAGAGAAAAATAGGCTTTTATGACAAAGGTGATGATAGATATAACCTTTTGAGCGCATTACAGAAGTCTATAAGAGGAAGCGACCCAGATGCGGCAATTCATTATTTTGCAAGACTTGTCGACGGAGGCGCAGATATTCAGATGATAGGCAGAAGGCTAATGGTGATGGCAAGCGAAGATATTGGTATGGCATATCCATCGGCCATATCAATTGTTACATCATGTGTACAAGCATCACTAATGATAGGCATGCCTGAGGCCGCTATTAACCTTAGCCAAGCGGTAATCCTACTTGCTTCAGCACCAAAGTCAAATTCGGCGAATGAAGCATATCAAAAGGCACTTGCTGACATAAGGCACAAAAAAATTGACGATATTCCAAATCACTTAAAAGATTCTCATTATTCAGGCGCAAAGGACATGGGATATGGCAAATCATACAAATACCCTCATGCCTATGGTGGATATGTAAAACAACAGTATTTACCTGATAATTTATATAAGGAAAAAGTTAAGTATTATGAACCGACAGAAAATGGTTCCGAAAGTTCATTTAAGAAATATCTAGAAAGTTTGGACAAATAGTATGAGAGAAGTTACAAGAGCAGAAAATTCTGGATTTTGTTTTGGTGTAAAACAAGCCATCGAAAAAACAGAAGAACAGGTTAGGTTAAACGAAAACGGTAAAAAAATATATACATGTGGTCCCCTTATACATAACAAACTCGTTACAGATGATTTAGAATCAAAGGGCGTTTCCATACTGGAATCTTTGGATGATGCAAATAAAGATGACATACTTATCGTGCGCTCACATGGAGAAGGGAAAGCGTTTTGGGATCAAGTAGAAAAACGTGGATTGACTGTAGTGGATGCAACTTGTCCTTTTGTGAGCAAGATTCATTCTCTTGTGTCTGAAGCATCCGATGAAGGTTATCATGTAGTTATAGTTGGAGACAAAAATCATCCTGAAGTAAAGGGAATCAAGGGGTGGAGCCATGGCAATACAACAATCGTAAACTCAAAAGAAGAGGTCTCTTTGATAGAAGAAGACAACTTGTTTATCGTTTGCCAGACTACAATAAAAAAAGAATTGCTTGATATAATTGTTGAAGCTTTTGAGGATGCTGGCAAGAAGTATATTGTAAAAAATACTATATGTAACGCAACCGCAAGTAGACAGAAGAATTGTATGGAATTAGCCGCGAAAAGTGATGCTATGGTTGTAATTGGTGGTAAGAATAGCAGCAACACTCAAAAACTATACGAAATTGCAAAAAAACATTGTGCAAACACATTTTTTGTTGAAAAAATAGAAGATTTGCCATTGCACCAATTAACAAAATGTAATAAAATAGGTGTTGCAGCAGGTGCATCGACGCCTGAATGCGTAATTAAGGAGGTTATTGCTACAATGAGTGAAATGAACATGATGGACTTAATGGACGATATTGAGAAGTCCTTAAGATTACCACGTATAGGTGAAGTTGTTAATGGTAAGGTACACCAGGTTACTGAAAAGGAAATTATCGTTAACATGGGATGTAAGAAGGATGGGGTTGTTCCTGCATCTGAAGTTACATTAGAAGGAGATCAGAAGCTTACAGACTTATTTAAGGATGGAGACGAAATCCAGGCAAAGGTTATCAAGACTGATGATGGTGACGGAGTGATCTTACTTTCCAAGAAGAAGTTAGAAGCTAACGAACACTGGAATGAAATTAACGAAGCTTACGAAAGCGGTAAGGTTCTAAACGTTAAGATTGTTAGACAGGTAAACGGCGGAGTTATCGCTGCTTACAAGGAAGTTACTGGCTTCATTCCACTGTCACAGCTTTCCGATAAATTTGTTGAAAATGCAGAAGAATTCATTGGACAGGCTATGGATATTAAGGTTACAAGAGTTGACCTTAAGAAGAACAGAGCAGTGTTCTCACATAAGGCTGTTATCGTTGAAGACAGACAGCAGAAGCTTGCTGAAATCTGGAACAGCTTAAATGTTGATGATATTGTTGAAGGTACTGTAATGAGATTCACAGACTACGGTGCATTCGTTGATTTAGGCGGAATCGATGGTCTATTACATATCTCCGAAATCTCATGGGGTAAGTTAAAGCACCCTAAGGAAGTTCTTCAGATTGGTGACAAGGTTAAGGTTATGATCCTTTCCATGAACGAAGAAAAGGGCAAGATTTCTCTTGGCTTAAAGCAGACTACTCCAGAACCATGGGCTGTTATTAACGAAAAGTATGCAGTTGATCAGATTGTAGAAGGTAAGGTAGTTCAGATTAAGGAATACGGTGCATTCATCGAATTAGAACCAGGTTTAGACGGTTTAGTTCACATCTCTGAAGTTGCAAACAAGAGAGTAACAAGCATCGCAGAAGAACTTGAACTTGGACAGGCAGTAGAAGCTAAGATTCTTGAAATCGATACAGAAAGAAAGAGAATCAGCTTAAGCATTAAGCAGGCTGCTCCTGAAGCTGAAGTTTGCGAAGAAGCAGTAGAAGCAGTAGAAGAAGTAGAAGAATAATATTTATTTCTAAATTAAGAAGGACAGGTAACTGTTCTTCTTTTTTTGTGAGTTTTTGCGATGAATATTTTTTTGAAATAACTCCACAATAATAAGAGATAAAGAAAGGAGCTATTTATGAAAAAGAAATTATTAATTGTATTCTTTGCTTTTTTAATGGTATTTTCTTTTGTTGGATGTGGTAGCAATAGTGAAGACATCAATGACGGAACTGATACTACTGTAAGAGAAGACATAGACGATGCTACAGATTCTGTAAAAAACGGTATTGAAGATACCGGTGATGCTATCAAGGATGGTATTGAAGATACTGGTGATGCTATCAGAGGCGACAATAACGGTATGGATAAAGCCGACAACAACGGAATGGACAAAGATAAAACTAATGAATAATAAAGGGGCTTTGGGACTTGTACAAAAGACAATCCCAAGGCCTTTTTAATTGCATATGTTATATATAATATGACCTATTTCTACAGTTAATACCTTTTTCTTTGCCATATCCCTTAAACTAAGCATTCCTACAAGACGTTCGCCATCAAGTACCGGCAATCTTCTAACTTTGTATTTTGAAAATTTCAAAGCCGCATCGTGTATTCCTTCATCGGAAGAAACAGTTATAGGCGTTCTTGTCATAATATCTTTTGAAAGAAGATCTTCTTTATATCTAATAACAATATCACGGTCAGTAATTATTCCTAGAAGATGATTTTGCTTATCGCAAACTGGCACTATACCGATATCCTCGCTTTTCATAATGAATATTACCTTATCTAGGTTGTCATTCGGCATAACCGAAATAACTGATGATGACATAATATCTTTTACAATCATAATAACCTCCATGGCACAAAAATAGAGCAGTAATTATACTGCCCTAAATTAACTTATTTATTAGATTGTTGTAGTTTTATCTGGTGTCCAGAAAGATTTCATAAATATTATAACTATTGCGTACATTTCTAGTCTTCCTGCAATCATAAGTGCCGTCATAACAAGTTGTGAGAATTCATTAAACATACC
>JAFYPY010000013.1 GCA_017547345.1 Bacillota bacterium
AGTGTTAAAGACAAGTTGTCTATTGCAACTTTTTCATTTATGGTTCCTTCACCGAAGATCTTAGTAATATTATGTATTTGAAGCAGCTTTTCCATTTTTGCCCCTCTTCTTTCTAATTTTTGCGCCCCTTTCTCCTAAAATGCCAAGATAAAGGGCCATAGCTACGATAAGTGCTGATACTAGCTTCAAATCGCTAGAATCCATACCTATGTATAGCGCCTGTGAAATTATAACTCTGTATAATACAGCACCTAAAGATGCCGCTATGAGCCTTCTAAGTAAAGTATTTGTTCCGAAGACAACTTCCCCTAAAATTACAGAAGCAAGTCCTATAACCATCATACCTGTTCCGCTGTTAATATCTGCAAATGCTTGGTTTTGAGCAAGCATACCACCTGCAAGACCCACAAGTCCATTAGATAGTCCAAGCCCTAAAAGTTTCATGGCATCACCGGAAACGCCCAAAGCTTTTACCATATCTTCGTTGTCTCCCGTAGCTCTAAAAACAAAGCCTACACGGGTTTGCAAAAACATATAAAGTAAAGCGATTGTAGTAATCAATATTACAAAGCCTATTATTATACCAGAATATTTAGGTGGCAAAAGTTCGTCTGCAATCTTATATATCGTCTCACTTTTAGTCAGTGGGATGTTGGGAGTTTTCCCCATAATCTTTAGGTTTATGGAATATGCAGCAAGCATAACCAATATACCCGCCAAAATAGGTTGTATTTTTAACTTTGTATTAAGAAAACCTGTCAATAAACCAGCACAGGCACCCCCTGCGAATCCGCCAATAAGCCCAACAAATGGATTGATTCCCTGTGTACACATAACTGCAGTAACTGCCATACCAGTAACAATAGATCCATCCACAGTCAAATCAGGCATATTCAATGTTCTAAAGGAAATAAAAACACCAAGCGCAAGTATTGCATATATAGTACCTAGTTCAATTGCTCCAAGAAGAGCAGTCATAGTCATCATAGAATAATTCTCCTTCTCGCCTTCAAAGGTTTACCTTCAAAGGAAAATGCTATTTTGCAAGGTCTGTCGCCTTATCAAGCACAGACTTTGGAATTTCAACTCCGATTTTGTCTGCAGTATCTGTATTAACATATATACTCATATCTGACATCTTCTTTACTGCCATTGTTGAAGTATCTGCTCCACCTAAAACATCCGCAATCATTGTTGCAGTTTCGTTTCCAAGCACTGTATAGTCAATACCGTATGTTGCAAGACCACCATCTGCTACCATTGAGTCTGCGCTTACATAATAAGGAATGTCCGCATTATTAAATACTTCTGTAACTACAGCCATAGAAGAAGCTACAGTGTTATCGATTGGTGAGAATACCACATCAACTTTATCTGCTAAGTACTGAGCTGCCTGCTGAACTTCACTTGTATTTGTTACTGTTGATTCTACAACCTTATAACCATTCTTCGCTGCATAGTCTTTTAGGCCTGCAACAACTGACACGGAATTGTCTTCGCCGATATTGTAAAGTGCTCCTATTGTCTTAAAGCCTGGAGTTACTTCATTAGCTAACCCCATAATCTGTTCTGCAGAAACCTCATCAGATGTTCCTGTAACATTTCCACCAGGAGCCTCAAGAGAGTCTACAAGTTCTGCATCTACCGGGTCTGTAATCGCTGCAAAGATGATTGGAATTTCTGTTGTTTCACTTAATGCCGCCTGCGCCGCAGGTGTTGCTATAGCAACTATAACATCAACTTCATCGCCTACAAATTTCTGCGCAATATTTTTCATCGTGGACATATCATTTTGACCGTTTTGATAGTCAATAGCAATGTTTTCACCGTCCACGTAACCTTCTTCTTCAAGACCTTCAATGATACTTACTCTAATTGTATCCAAAGACGGATGTTCCATAAGCTGTATAATACCAACCTTTAGCATACCTTCAGCATCTTTTCCGCCGCATCCTGTCAGCAATGTAACTGCTAATACTAATACCATTACCACTGTCATTAACTTCTTCATTTCCGTTCTCCTTTTCAATTAATACTATAATTGAAGTGTCTCTGCTTTTTGCTGGGTAGGTTTTGTCGCTCTTTGCTATGCAAGATAAACAAAAAACCCTATCCTCTTCTCAAGGACAGGGTATTAACCTGCGGTACCACCTTGTTTGGCTTATAAAAGCCCACCTCAGCAGAGTGCCATCACACTCCTATCCACTAACGTAGGATTCCACGTCTCAGATATTAGACCAAATCGTATATTGAATGTACGTTTAGTCGTTCCCCTCGCCCTCAGGAGCCCATTATTCTAATCCGCGTTCTATTTGGCTTCCACCGTCCCAAACTCGCTGTGAGTGCTGCAATTAGTTTTACTTCTCCCTCAAAGGTTTAATTTTCAGTTAATTGAAGTTTAACATCGTATTTGTGTTTTGTCAACTAATTATTCATATTTTTTTGTGTATATTTCACAAAACAAGAGAAACTTTCATTCCTTTCTTTTCTCTAATATCCATACTCCTCTCTATATTTAACCAACATAAATACTGCGATTATAATAGCTAATATTTCTGCTACAGGCATTGCCCACCATACACCATAAATCCCAAAAATTTCAGGCAGAATAACTAGTGCACCAACTTCAAAGAAGAACGTTCTAAGCAATGAAATCGTAGCAGATACTCTTCCATTGTTAAGGGCCGTAAAAAATCCCGAAGCAAATACGTTGATGCCTGTAAACAAAACACTTATAGCGATAATCCTAAACCCTGGCAGCATTAATTCTGATAATGTAATGTCTTTAGAAGCAAATACCCAAACGCAAAAGTCATCCGTCACAAGTGCAAGCGCTACCATAGCAATGGATAAAGCCGTCAATATTTTAATCGAAAGGGAAAAAGATTTTTTGATATTATCCGTATTCTTCGCACCATAGTTATAACTTATAACAGGCGCAATACCGGAAACAAAGCCAAAGAAAACAGCCACGAATATGAATTGTAAATATAATATAGCGCTTATGGCAGCTACACCCTTTTCTCCTACAATCGCCATCATCTGTACATTAAAAAGTGCCGTAGTTACTGCTGATGAAAGGTTTGTAACCATCTCAGAAGATCCATTGCCCATTGCTTTTAGAAACTCTTTGCCTCTCCATACAGGCTTAGCAAAATGAAGCAAATTCTTCTTATTAAAGAAAACAGTAAGTGGGATAAGCCCTCCTACGACCATTCCTGACACAGATGCAATAGCCGCCCCAGTCAGACCCATATCAAAATATCCTACCAATAAAATATCCAACACGATATTCAAAACACCAGCTCCGATAGATAAAGCCATTCCCATTCTAGGCTTATCTGTAGTTACAAGATATCCCTGAAAAAGCACCTGCATTACCCAAACAGGACCGCCAAGGACTATTATGGTGCCGTATTCCACGCAATACGGAAGCAACATTTCATCAGAACCTAAAAGCATATAAATCTTTTCGTCAAACAGCAAAAATATAGCAGTTAATATCACAATAACCACAATATTTACTAAGACAGTAAGTGTCATGAAACTACATGCATCTTCTCTTTTTCCTTCTCCCAGTTTCTTCCCTATGATGGCATTACTTCCCGTTCCAAGCATAAAGGATAAGGCCATACAAACATTTAATACCGGATAAACGATATTTATTGCAGAAAGCCCTACGCTTCCCACATAGTTTGCAACCACAATCCCATCCACGATGCTGTACATCGAGATAAAAATCATTCTTATCATAGTAGGTATCGTGAATATTAATACATTCTTTATGTTTATATCTTTGTTATAAATAAGCGTGTTCGTCATTTTTTCTCCATATATCATCTTTCTTTTCAAATAATTATGCCTTTATTTTCTTTAAATATCAACATCATATTTAATTTCCTATTAGCATATATTGTTTTAAGCATCAAATAAGGAGTGTGTGTCTGGAAATGAAAGATTACATAGAAGAACGAGTTTTGGAGTTGGCTCGCTACATAATTGATACAAAATCTACAGTACGGGGCGCTGCCAATAAATTTCGCGTAAGTAAGTCAACCGTGCACAAAGATGTCACCGAAAGGCTCCTTGAAATAAATCCCGGATTAGCCCACGAAGTGAAAGAAGTTTTAGAAAACAACAAAGCCGAACGACACCTGCGTGGTGGAATGGCTACCAGGGAAAAATACAAGTCTGCCCACGAAAAATAAACGACCATGATGGTCGTTTTTAATTGCATTTATTTACATATTCCAATATAATTAGGGTATATTTAGATTTTCACTTCAAGGAGGGACTTTCATGATATTTTTTAGAAGCGATTACAGCTTAGGCGCACATCCCAAAGTAATGGATGCATTAGTTGAAACAAATATGGTACATACTGACGGGTATTGTCTAGATGATTACAGTGACGATTGTGCTGAATTAATTCGTCAGTGGATTGGCAAAGCTGATGCTCATGTACACTACTTTGTTGGTGGTACTCCATGCAATACAACAACTATTTCTGCCGCTTTAAGACCATACGAAGGAGTAATCACTCCTGCAACTGGGCATATCTATGTACACGAAACAGGCTCCATCGAGTTAAATGGTCACCGCCAGTTTGGAATGCCTACTCCAGAAGGTAAGCTACGTCCTTCAGATATTGAAACAGCTCTTATTCATCATGAGGATGAACACTGTGTAATTCCTAAATTAGTTTATATCACTCATCCTACAGAAAGTGGTGGGGTATATACAAAGGCAGAATTAGAAGCACTTAGTGAATGTTGCCGTAAAAACGATTTAATACTATACATGGACGGGGCTCGTTTAGGTACTGCTTTAACTTGGCCTACAAACGACCTTACAATTAAAGAAATCGCAAACTTAGTAGATGCTTTCTACATCGGTGGTACTAAACTTGGTGCACTTTTTGGTGAAGCCTTAGTACTAATAAATCATGAAAAGTTTGATGATCACTTCCGTTATATGATTAAGCGCCAGTGTGCACTTTTAGCAAAAGGACGTCTAATCCCTGTTCAGCTAAAAGCTCTTCTTGAGGGTGGCGAAGATTCATTATACTTCGAGATTTCAAAACATGAAAACCAATTAGCAATTAGACTTGCTGAGGGAATTCAGGCAAAGGGATTCAAATTATGGCTTCCTCATCAAACAAACCAGGTATTCCCTATTATCCCTAAAGAGAAGATTAAGGAACTTGAAAAAGACTTCTTCTTCTACACTTGGACTCCATACGACGATGAATGCGATGTAATTCGTCTTGTAACTAACTGGAACAGCACAGAAGAAGAAATAGATGCATTTATCAATGCACTATAACCTTATAATTCAAAATGGCTCCATATGGAGCCATTTTTATTTTGTATTATTCACTTAAAACTCTTAGAACATCCCCAAAAATCCCATAAGCCGTCTGCTCAATTTCAGGCTGATGCTCAACTACAGAAACAGTTTTCATTAAATCCGTTGTTATTGATACTATTGACGTGGTGCTGTCGATAGATGCAAGCATATCTCCTTTTGGAACTTCTTCTGGTTTTACAGCAGCCTTTACCAGCCCATCTTCCGTTCTAGTTCCCTTGCACAAGAGTTTTATTACATTACCTCTAGCATCCGCAGCCTTGATATCTTCTATGGTTATATCCTCTATACCTTTTCTGTCCACCATATCAGGTGTTATATTTGCATCCATAAGAACATTTAGTAACGCTGTGATTTTGGCAGCTGCATCATAGCCCTCTATATCCATCGCAGGATCCGCCTCGATAAATCCCATCTGGCGACCACGAGTCATAATGTCCTCATAATCTTTTCCTTTAGCCAACTCTTCCAAAATGAAGTTTGTTGTGCTATTTAGGATACCCGATACTTCCGTTACCTTTGCCAGTTGCAATGTTTTTTCAGTTAGATTAAAAACTGGAGTTCCATCCATTACTGTCGTCTCATAAAAGAATTTAACGCCATATTCTTTTGCCATATTGCATAGCTCTTTGAACTTCCACGCTATAGGCCCCTTATTTGCAGTGACTGCATCTTTCTTCCTTCTAAAAGCATTTTCAATATGCTCTATTGCGGGTTGTCCTGTAAATATGTTCAGCGGAGTCATCTCTATCAAAACATCGTAATCCGCTCTTTGCACAATATCCATTGTACTATTAGATGTTAATTCGTTTTCATTGCAGAACTTTCCGCATTTTTCGATATCATTTAGGGCTTCTGCAAGGTTAATTCCGCTAGCATTTACAATATTTCCTTTTGAATTTGTTGCAATAGCAGTTACTATAACATCATATCCATATAAAGATTTTATTTCCTCATGCTTCTTCAAAAGCATCTTTGCAAATGCCTGCCCTGCATTTCCAAACCCTAATAATGCAAGTTTTTTTGTATACATTACCTTCTTCTCCTAGTTTCCCAAATTCTTGCCTGAATTTTTGTATTTCTTTAGCACCTTTTCAACAGCTTCATTAGTGCCAAGTTCTGTAGCTCTTACGCGTTGTTCATAAGGTGTAAGATTATTGATATCTTTTATATGCTTCCTAATCGGTTTCGGCATAAACGTCATATATATTAGAGGAGAAATAACCAAGCAATCCAATAAAATCCATCCTAAGATTATCCCAATTGTTATTAGTGCAGATAGTTTTAGATTTACAGCCATTATTCCAAGCAAAAGAACTCCTATTATGAAAACGATTGATGTTAAGTAGAATTTTTCAACTTTTTTGATTCCTCTGCTTAATTCCTCGTCATACCAACACTGTTTTAGGCTTTTAACAATATATTTTGCCCCTCTAAACTGTGTGTTTGCAATGAAAATGCATTTTTTGAAATCGTCAAAGCTTGCTTTTTCACTCGGTATAATCTCTGGCCCAACTTCCCCTTCTATTCCATCGTGGAAAATCTGTGCCCTGATTACAAGACCTTCACCCATCAAAGAATACGCTACATCCTCATTAGCATTACCTTCTATTACGAATAGTTCTCCTTGTTTAACCATCTGGCTTTCGCTTCCAACGGTAACAACGAAGTAGCCTTCCTTACAATAAAGTGCGTGTGTTGCTAATGCTTTTTTGGTTTCTTCTGTAGAGTGATAGTTTTCTTTTTCAGAGTCGAGAGTAATTACATCTAAATAACCCTCACAGCCTTTTCTGACCATTAAATTATAGTCTGTAATCTTACCATAACTTTTTGTCTTCCAAGCACCATCAAACCTGTCTTGTTCTAGTTCTCTCAATCTTGTGACTCTATGACCTTCATAATTTAACACTACCTCGCCTTCAAGCACCATTAATACTCTATCATAGTCTGGCAGTTTTGAAAAATCAGATTCTTCAACTTCAATAGTCGCAGAGCTAAGTCTCCATATAAAGTTTCTATCTAAATACTTGCTTGTCTTTGGATAAATAGCGAGTTCTGTCGTTTTGCCACCCATCCACTGACTTGTCTTATAATCTTCATGTCTATAAAGGCTATATTTCATATTGTCTCCTCGCATGCTCTGTTTAAGTATTTTTGACAAGTATATCACATTTTAATGCCGTAGTCCAATTACTTGTTTTAGGCAAGATATTATAGTATAATTACAGAAAATCACAATTTTCTAGAAGATAATAACAGGAGACAAAGCATGTATAGAAGTGACGGATACAGAGTACGTAGTGACAATCCAATGTATTTACTAACGCCACATATTATGGACAAAAGATACGATGCCAGCAACAGCATTACACAAGACATCGAACTTGATCCAATCCAAGAATTTGCTCGTAAATGCCGTAAAGACGGTATTGCCATGTCATCAATGGCAGTAATTATCGCTGCATACCTTAGAACTGCCGCAAAATACCCGTATCTAAATAGATTTTGTATGAATAAGAGGATTTATGCTCGAAACCATTTCTGCGTTTCCTTTATAACCCTGACCCCGGGCAAGGGAAACAGTACTGCAAATAAAATTTATTTTAATATGGATGATGATGTTTTCACTGTAAACGAAAAGATAAATACAGCCATCGAAAAATGTCAACATGTGGATGGGAACACAGCTTTAGACGATTTGATGAATAAGTTGGTTGCGATTCCAGGTCTTATAAGTATCACCGTTAGCATACTCAAGTTTATAGACAAGTTTTTTACACTCCCGCTATCAATAATCAATGCGAGTCCTTTTCATACATCCCTATTTATAACTAATCTAGCTTCGATTAGAATAGGAACAATCTATCATCACCTTTACGAATTTGGCACTACTGGTGTTTTCATCTCAATGGGACAGCCGATCAAAAAAGTATATATGGAAGATGATAAAGCAATAGAAAAAAAGATAATGGAACTAGGGGTGGTTCTTGATGAAAGAATCGCAGATGGACATTATTATGGAATGGCATTCAAAGAATTCAAAAAATTGCTTAAAAATCCCGATTTATTAGCCGTAAAAGCAGATACTGTAAATTGGGATAAGGATATAAAAAAGAAAAACCCAAAATTTATTGTCAAATAATTAAAAGATAGGAGATACATAATATGGATAGAAAAGAACAGGCAGTAATGCTTCATCACCACGGTTTTAATTGCGCGCAGTCAGTAGCTTGCGCATTCTGCAATGTAATGGGTGCAGATCCCGAAATAACTTTCAGATTATCCGAGCCTTTAGGTTTTGGTATGGGTACAATGGGAACATGTGGGGCAGTCTCTGCTATGGCCCTTGTAACAGGTATGAAATTAAGTGATGGAAATTTAGACAACCCTAAATCAAAGAAGGAATGTTACAAGATGATGCAAACCCTTATTAAAGAATTTGCTGACAAAAATGGTTCCATCATCTGTAGAGAAATTAAAGGTGTCGACACTGGTGAAGTTTTAAGAAGTTGCGACGGTTGTATCGAGGATGCAGTTGCAATTCTTGATAAACATCTTCTTGGAATTGAAGATTAATAACCAAAATTGTATTAAAAGGTCAAATTTTTGAAATTTGACCTTTTTTAATCTCTACTCTTATAATAAAGCAAGCAATGACAATACCCTTCAAATTCAGGGTCTGCAATCTGTTGTTTGAATTCTTCACAAATACATTTTGTAGCATCTGTTTTCTCAATTCTACATGGACAATATCCACCAGTCTTTTTTAGGCCATCCTTAATTCCCTGGACGATCTCCTTGTTTTCATTTAGTCTTACTGCCATATAAACACTCCTTTCTATATAAAAAGGAAGGCTAACTATAAGTTAGCCTCCTAAATATGCCTTCTTTACAACGTCGCTGTTCATTAGAGCTTGTCCCGGACCCGAAAGTGTTACCTTTCCAGACTCAATTACATACGCTCTATCTGAAATTTCAAGAGCCATTTCAGCGTTCTGTTCTACTAAAAGGATAGTAGTTCCGGCCTTG
Source organism: Bacillota bacterium (assembly GCA_017547345.1). The sequence goes on from JAFYPY010000013.1 coordinate 9,397, forward strand.
TGAAGCTCCTTTACGATATCAAAAATCTGTTCTACTAAAATTGGGGCAAGTCCCATAGAAGGTTCATCTAACATCAATAGTTTAGGATGACTCATCAAAGCTCTTCCCATAGCAAGCATCTGTTGCTCACCGCCTGATAATGTTCCTGCAATTTGAGTCTTTCTCTCAAACAGTCTAGGAAATCTTTCGAAGATGTCATCAATATCAGATTTATTTGCCTTTCCTCTAATATATGCCCCCATTTCCAAATTTTCCATAACTGTCATATCTAGGAAAATTCGTCTTCCTTCTGGAACATGCGCAAGTCCTCTTTCAACTAACTTAAAGGACTCAATATTGCTGATATCTTCATCTAAGAATGTTATGCTTCCTGTCTTACTTCTAAGCATTCCTGATATTGTCTTTAATGTAGTGGACTTACCTGCTCCATTTGCACCAATAAGAGATACAACTTCACCTTTGTTTACTTCGAAGGAGATGCCTTTTAGTGCATGAATTTTGCCGTAATACACATTTAAGTCGTCAACTTTTAACATTGTCATTACTTATCTTTTCTCCTTCCTAAGTATGCCTCGATAACCGCTGGATTGTCCTGAATCTGGCTAGGTGTACCCTTTGCGATAATCTTACCATAATTTAGTACCGCAAGACCTTCACACACATTCATAACTAAGCTCATGTCGTGCTCAATCAATAGTACTGCTAAGTGGAACTCGTCTCTAATCTTACGGATATTGTCCATCAGTTCAGCTGTTTCCGATGGATTCATGCCTGCCGCTGGTTCATCAAGTAGAATTATACTTGGATCAGTGGCTAAAGCTCTTACGATTTCCAATCTTCTCTGTGCACCATACGGTAAGCTTCCTGCAGGTGCGTGTGCAAGGCCTTCCATATTGAAGAACTGTAATAAGTCCATTGCTTTTTCTGCAGTTTCTCTTTCGATTACTTTGTACTGTCTATTATGCACTATAGACTGGAATAAAGAAGTTTCTATATTTGAGTGTAAACCAACCTTAACGTTATCAAGTACGGACATCTTATTGAACAATCTAATGTTCTGGAAAGTTCTCGCGATACCCATCTTGTTAACTTGAGCAGTAGTCTTCCCAGCTGTTGATTTACCATTCAGCATAATACTGCCCCTTGTAGGTTCGTATACATTTGTTAACATATTAAATACTGTTGTTTTTCCTGCACCATTTGGGCCGATAAGACCAGAAATTTCAGTCTTACCGATAGCTATAGAGAAATCATCTACCGCTCTAAGTCCTCCAAAATCGATACCTAGCTTAACAACTTCCAATACTGGTTCTTTGTCGGCATCTCTTTCTGGTAACATGGACATACTTGGCAAAGGAACAAACTTAGTTTCGTTCTTTTTAGGAGACTGTGCCGGTAAAGGATTTTTTCGATTATTCTTCATCTGACGCTTCCTCCTTTACTTGCTTTCTTTCTTTTAAAGCATTGCCTAAGTTCTTGAAATTAAACTTGGCCATTAATTCCTTACCTTTTTCTGAAGAGTTAAGAAGCATCATTGTAATTAATGCAACTGCATAAATCAACATTCTGAAATCTGCAAAGTCTCTCAATACTTCAGGTAGGATTGTGATAATAATTGCGGAAATGATGGAGCCTCTAATGCTTCCAAGTCCGCCTAATACTACAATTACTAGTATTTCGATAGAACGGTTGTAGTCGAATACATCTGCTGTTAGGATTGGAGAAGTGTGTCCGTATAAAACGCCTGCCATTCCAGCAAAGAACGCACCCATCACGAATACCATTAACTTGTACTTGTTCAAATCTACACCGCAAGATTCTGCTGCAATCTTATTATTCTTCATTGCCTTAACGGCTCTGCCGTGTTTAGAGTCAACAAAGTTCATAATAACAAGCATTGTGATAAGCACTAATGCGAAGCCAATAAAAAAATTACCATCCTGTGGTGTGCCTTTTAGACCTGCCGCACCACCTGTAAACTCAAGGTTAATTACTACGCTTCGAATAATTTCGCCAGCCGCTAGAGTAACTATAGCAAGATAGTCACCACTAAGTCTAAGAACCGGAATACCTACAATAACACCAAAGATAGCTGCGACAACACCACCAATAACAAAAGCCATTGGTAATCTAACTATAGTTGGCAAAAAGCTTTCAGTATATACCGCAAATAAACATCCAGCATAAGCTCCTACAGACATAAAGCCTGCATGTCCTAGGGATAATTCTCCCAGGAAACCTACTACTAAGTTAAGCGAAACAGCCAAAATGATATTGATACAAACAGGTACTATCATTGACTGCATATGTCTTGAAGCCATGCCGGACAATACCATTATAGCTACAAATACGAACAATGCGATAACGATTCCGTAGGTTATAAGATTACTTTTTTTGTTTTTTAATTCATTTAGAGTCATATCTATTGTACCTACACTTTCTCTTTGATTACTTTTCCAAACAAGCCAGTAGGTCTTACTAGAAGAACTACAATAAGTGATGCGAATACTATTGCATCAGATAGCTCTGTAGAAATGTATGCCTTTGACATACTTTCAAGTACACCTAGTAGTATTCCGCCAACCATAGCTCCAGGAATGGAACCGATACCACCGAAAACGGCTGCAACGAAGGCTTTGATACCAGGCATTGATCCAGTGAAAGGTCCAATGAACCCATATGTAGCACCATAGAAAATACCTGCAACAGCTGCTAGCGCTGAACCTATAGCGAAAGTTAAAGATATTGTTCTATTAACACTAATACCCATGAGTTCTGCAGCTTCCTTGTCTTGAGACACTGCTCTCATGGCCTTGCCGGCCCTTGTTTTGTTGATAAACAAGGACAGGCAAACCATAATTACAATTGTTACCGCCAGCGTTACAACTGACTCTCCGGACATTGATACATCACCGAAATGTACGCTGCTAACGTGGAAAACTTTAGGGAAACTCTTTTGAGTAGATCCGAAGATTAGTAGTGCCACGTTCTGTAATAAATAGCTGACACCGATAGCTGTAATTAGCACTGTAAGCGGTTCTGCTTTACGGAGAGGCTTATAGGCAACTCTTTCAATTGTCATCCCAAGAACTGTACAGATTACCACACTTAGTAATAATCCAACCCAGATAGGGAATCCAAGCATCATCACGGAAACGATAACAGTAAATGCACCTACCATAATTACGTCACCGTGTGCAAAGTTCAGCATCTTTGCAATCCCATATACCATTGTGTAACCAAGGGCTATGAGGGCATATATACTGCCCAAGCTAAGTCCGCTGATTAATGTTGTTAGAAAGTCCATAAAAAGCCACTCCTTAAGTTAAGTTTTATGTTTTATGTTTCGTTAATTTATATATTGGTTGCTACTTTTATTATTCGTATAATTCGTAAACGCCGCCAACGATTCTTACTAAGCTTGCTGCCTTGTCTGGTTCACCGGAAGCATCCCAAGTCATTGTACCTGTTGTACCTTCAACTGTGATTTCAGTCATTGCACTGATCATAGCTTCATTGAAATCTTCATCTGCAGGAACAGCACCGGATTTTTCCATAGCTGCCTTCATTGCGTATACTGCATCGTATGCGTCTGCTGCGAACTGATCAGGAACTGCATTATAAGTTGCCTTGTAATCCTTAACGAATGCGGATTCTTCATCTGCATAGAATGGAGTAACTAGTAATACATCTTCAAGAGCTGCAACATTAGCTTCTCCAGCCTTTTCGATAACGCCGTCAAGACCGTCGCCACCTAGGAACTGTACATCTAATCCCATCTTTTCAGCCTGAGTTAATACATAAGCTGCTTCCTGAGCGTAGATTGGTAAGAATACTAAATCAGCGCCAGATGCCTTAACTGCATTTAACTGAACTGAGAAGTCTGTGTTTGAAGAGCTTGTGAAAGCCTGAGTTTCTACCACATTTAATCCGATTGCTTTAGCCTTAGCATCGAATGCCTTCTGGATACCTGCTGAGTAGTCATTGGACTTGTCATAGATAACTGCAACCTTTGTTCCTAAAGCTTCATCTTTAATTGTCTGAGCTGCGAATTCGCCCTGAAGAGGGTCAGTAAAACAAATTCTGAATGCATTGTCTGGTGCACAACATTCTACCTGAGAAGCGGATGGTGTAATCATTAGCATACCTTCTTTTTCTGCTTCAGTTGCTGCTGCTAAACATGCTCCGGATGTAGTACCACCAAGGGATAACTGCATACCATCGTCCATCATCTTTGCGAAAGCCTGAGTTGCTGTTACAGGATCTGCCACGTCGTCTTCAAATACTAATTTGAATTCCAAGCCATTTACTCCGCCAGCTGCGTTGATTTCATCTACCGCTAACTGAGCACCCTGCTTAACGGAAATACCGTAAGTTGAATAGTCTCCAGTTAATGGACCGGAACCACCGATTACTACTACGTTTTCGTCGCTGCCGCCACCGCCGCATCCTGTCATAAATGCGCCTACCATCATAACTGACATCGCTACTGCGAATACCTTTTTCAATACATTCTTTTTCATTTTAGTTCTCCTTTCGGTTGTTAAATAAAAAACGGTTTTGCCGTATTGTGAGCAAAACCGTTAGTGTCTAAATCTATAAGCTTAGTAGTTAAAATCAAGCTTCGGTTTGCTCATACATTTTAATGTACAAATAATAAGCACGATAATTTCGCCAATAATAAGGGAAATAATAATGTTAATTACGAACATTAAAATAAGCACTAATAAAATAGTGCTTAGAGACATAACCTGTGCATAATTAAAAGAAGCATTCTGACATGAAGACGCTTTGGAAGTAGACATTGATGTAGTTGTCATTCCAAACATAGCTCTCATTGCATTTGCTCCTTTCTTTAATCACTTAAAAGCTTCATCTGTCGCTTCAGCTTATGAAATGATTATAGCGAGGCATTTGTTTATTGTCAACATATTTAGAAAATATTTTTTGTTTTTTTTCACAAACAATTTTTAAGCGCTTTGTATAGTTGCCATCCTAACAAACCGCAGCAGATTACCTCTCCAATGCCTACAGTAACTGCCAAAAAAATGAAGCTTTCTTTTACTCCATATACCGCTTGTAAAACAAACGGAACTATAATCATATTACTTATAATTGGGAAAATCGGCCCAAGAATAGGTTTCTTTCTTCCTATATAATATGTGCCTATAGCTCCTATCAATGTGGCAAGAGATCCAAAAGCCACATCCCATAAAGCACATCCTGTAAGCATATTGGCCAAAATGCAGCCAATCCAAAGGCCCGGAATGGCTTCTTTGAAAAGCAACGGCGTTACTGTCAGAAGTTCTGATAATCTAATTTGTATAACTCCGCTTGCCAGCCCAAACATCTGTGATAAAAATGTTAAAATAACATAAAGAGCTGCTATAAGAGCAGCTCTTGTTAATCGTAAAGTCTTTTCTTGCATAACAAATTCTCTCCTGTAGTTTTGTTTATAGTGAGGAAGGTTGCGAACTCACTTTGCTTGTTAGAAATCTCCTTCTATATTTTAGAACCGCATAATCCGTTATGCGATTTATATATATAGGGTTGAAGATTCCTCCTGCCACACCAACTATCATCTGGCCCTGCAGGAATTTTGTATAGAGCATTTCTTTTGATAAAGCCTTTGCAGTTTTTTCTATCTGAACTTCTTTATCAATCTCATAGCCTTCAAGCGTATCACCGTCGTATACAATGTCTTCTATAAGTTCATTGAGTCTTCTGTTCTCCTCAATAAACTCTTCTCCGTCGTACATTGATGTTTCAATGACTTTTAGGATAAACGCCTTCTCGCCATCACTTTCGTAATCATAACCATAACTAAGCGCCACTTCGTAGACACTCTTTAGTACCATTGCTACAAACAAAGGTATATCAGGTAGCCCTGCCCCCACAAGGCCAAGCCCTATCCCCTCGACACCAGTTATCATTAGATTAGCCGCTTTACTAGCTTTTGCTCTTTTGGTAAAACGCTTAACGCTTTTTTTGTCAGCTTTAATCTCAGTCGCGTAAGCATCTACTAAAAAATCCGCTTGCTTTTGTTCTTTATTATAGGTCTTTTCAATTACTCCAGTACCCTTTTCAAAGATTAAAGCAAAGGCTTTGGAAAAAGCTAAATCTAAAGTATCATTTAATTTTTTTGGAATAAATCTATCAAGTTTTTCAAGAAGAACCGATGTCGGTCCCTGATTTCTTTTTTCTTGATATTTTGCTTCCTTCTTCTTTAGATCTTCCCAATCCCTTTCCCATGCTGACTTCCTATTCAGCAGACTCACTTTCTTCTCCTTCATATGTGCAGAAAACAGCTACTGCTACTGCAATAATTAAAATAGGTAAAATCTTTTTCTTGAACATTTTCTAACCCCCTTTTTTGAATCTATCAAAGTATACCACGCGAACTTATAATATAGCAATATTACTTTTCAAGAAACTCTAAAACGTCTTTGTATACTAACTCCTTATCAGTTTCTAGTAAAATTTCATGTCTCATGCCATTATATAACTTGCCTGTTACATTGCTATATCCCTGCTTAAGCAAGAAGTTTTGGCTCGCTAGCCACTGACTTTCCTTACCGATTACTGGGTCGTCACTTCCGGCAATAAAATGAATAGGAAGATTCTTATTCGCAACTTTCCAACCATAATTATCGAAGATTGCAGCTAATAATCCAATAAGATTTTTATATCCATTTAGCGTAAACTTAAAGCCACATAATGGATCCTTTAAGTATGCTTCTACGTTTTCTTTATTAACACTTAGCCAGTCGCATTCAGTTTCTGCTCCTGGAATAGCTTTAGAATATCCACCAACTGATAAATTATACATAAGAGGGCTTCTATATCTGTCCCCATGCTTTTTAGTCTGAAGTTTGATAAGTAGCTTAGCCACACCAGCCACAGGATTGCTTCCTGGTGCCCCACAAAGGACTAATTTATCTATATCCTTGTCGTATAGTTTTAGATACTCTCTCGCCACTATTGAACCCATGCTGTGGCCGAAAAGATATACTGGTACGCCAGGAATTCTTTCCTTAATATATTCTGTCACTTGATGTACGTCTTTTGTTATATAAGTTGTAGTATCATCGTAGAAATAGCCCAAATCATCTCTACTCTTCACGCTATCTCCATGGCCTCTATGATCGTTAATAACACTCGCATATCCTGCTTCAGCTAGATATTCCATGAATCCAAAATATCTTTCTTTGTGCTCTGCCATACCATGCGCAAACTGAACAATACCCTTAATTTCTCCATCAGGTTCAAATACCGCCACACTTAAAGGTAGGTTATCGCAATTTGAATTTATATATAATAGTTCTCTTTTCATTTTAGGCCTCCTTTTTTCTAGTCGTATGTCTTAATTTTAAGTTAGCACATTTTTGAAGAATGTGCAATTGTACCTATAGACAAAACATGATAAAATCAAAAAGTATACTTTATATAAAGGAGTTAATACTTTGGAACGTATAGACAAAATCATCGCTTCTCAAGGAAAATATTCAAGAAGCGAAGTAAAAACATTAATTGCTAAAAAGAAAGTTACGCTAAACGGCGAAGTAATAAAATCATCCAGCGTCAAAGCTGACCCAAACACTGCAGTTATTGTAGTTAATGGAGAAGAGCTTAACTTCAAGAAATTTGTTTATTTGATGTTAAATAAGCCAAAGGGGTATGTATCTGCTACAGAAGATAGAGACCATCAAACAGTTTTAGAACTTGTTCCTATGGAGTTTGAAGGTAGAGACCTTTTCCCAGCAGGAAGACTTGATAAAGATACCACAGGTCTAATGATCATCACAGATGACGGACAGATGGCACACAACATCTTATCTCCTAAGAAACATGTACAAAAGATTTACCACGTTGAGCTTGATATTCCAGTTACAGAAGAGATGTCCAAGGGGTTCGAGGACGGTGTAGAACTAAACGATGGTGTTTGCAAGGAAGCTTCTTTAGAAATCACAGGAGAAAACACTTGCTTTGTGACACTTAAAGAAGGAAGATATCATCAAATAAAAAGAATGTTCGGTTGCTATGGTGCCAAGGTAGTAGAGCTTCATAGAGTTGCCATGGGTAACTTAAGACTACCCGAAGACCTAGAAGAAGGGCAGTGCCGTGAACTCACAGATGAGGAACTAAAACTATTACAACAGCAATTATAAATCGATATCTTTGGAGGGCTAGAATGAATTATCGTACAGATAAATACGGGAATAGAATCTCTGCTTTAGGCTTTGGTTGCATGAGATTTTCCAGAAAAATGGGAAAAATCAATATCAAAGAAGCTGAAGAGCAAATTATGGCAGCATATAATCAAGGCGTAAACTATTTCGACACGGCTTTTATATATCCAGGTAACGAATCAGCTCTAGGTCAGATCGTAGAAAAAAATAAAATTAGAAACAACATATATATTTCCACAAAATTCCCTCACTATTTGATTCGCTCAGTTGAGGCTTTAGAAAAAACCTTTAACGAACAGCTAAAGCGTTTACGCACAGATTACATAGATGTATATCTTGTCCACATGCTTACAGATTTACCTACATGGAATAAGCTAGTGTCTATTGGTGTTCTTGATTGGCTAGAGCAAAAGAAGCGTGAAGGCAAAATTAAACAGATAGGATTCTCATACCATGGTAACTCAAATATGTTCTGCAAGCTAATTGATGCCTATGACTGGGATACTTGCATAGTTCAATACAATTATGTTGACGAACACACACAGGCAGGTAAAACAGGTGTTAAGTACGCCCACTCCAAAGGAATCCCCGTGGTAATTATGGAACCCCTTCGCGGAGGAAATCTTGCGACTAAGCTTCCTGCAGAAGCAAAAAGAACGTTTTCATCCTATTCCAAGGAATATACCCCTATACAATGGGCTTTTAAGTGGCTTTGGAATCAGCCTGAAGTTACTTGTGTGCTTTCAGGAATGAACTCTATGGAGATAGTCCAAGATAATATAAACACCGCCTCCACCACAAAGCCAGGTGACTTGAGCGATGCTGATATAGCTATGCTAAAAAGAGCCGCAAATGCCATAAATATCAAAATGAAAGTTGGTTGCACCGGTTGTGGTTATTGCCTGCCATGCCCAAAAGAAGTGGACATCCCAGGTTCCTTTGCAGCATACAACAGACGATTCGTTGAAGGGAAATTCTGGGCATTTATGGATTATGTAAAATGTACCGCTATGAGAAGAAATTCCACATCTGCTTCTAACTGCATTTCTTGCGGAAAGTGTCAAAAGCATTGCCCACAAGGAATAGAAATACCGAAGGAACTTAAAAAAGTCCAAAAGGAGTTTGAAAATCCTATATATAGAATTGCTAAATGTATTTTCAAAAGACTTATGTAATCACGATACATCAAAGGCCCTGCCATCATTGGCAGAGCCTTTTGTTATATCTCTTTACCTGCAACTTGCTGCAGCAAGCCAGTTTCCGTATCTATAATAAAACCATAAATAGATACCTTGTCTGGAATCAACGGATGGTGCTGAAGCAGTTCCACACTCTCCTTAACAGAAGTTTCTACGCAATCAAAGCCACCCATCCACTTATCAAAATCAATTCCGTAATACTTCATATTGTGGAATACTTCCTCATCTATTCCCTCTTCAAGCATCTTTTCGGTAATCTCATCCACATCCATATGCTGCACACCGCAGTCAGTATGACCTATAATCATTATGTCAGTGACTCCAAGCTCATAGATGGCAATGAGAAGGCTACGAACTACCGCTCCAAAAGGATGCACAATCATACCGCCTGCATCCTTAATAATCTTTGCATCGCCATTCTTAATACCCAAAGCTGCAGGAAGCATTTCAGTAAGTCTAGTATCCATACAAGTTACAATCGCCAAATTACGATTTGGGTATTTGCTTGTTGCATAGTAAACCCCTCTACCTTTTTCTGCAAAATTCTTATTATGTTCAATAATATTCTTTAACATATTTCCTCCTAATATCCCAAATCCTCTTTAACCAAAATAATCTCTATATCTGTCGATATAGGCTTTTCCCAAAGGACTAAAAGACCTCTACAGATTCTCTGTGGGCTGTTGCAATCATAACACCTATCGGCATTTACCGCACAAGGAGTTTTTGCACCTAGTCTTTTAGCGTTAAGCGGAGAAGCTATATTTCTTGCTCGCCAAAGCGCATCTTCGTAATCCTTTGCCAGCTTATTCTTGCCTATGACTAAATATACCTTTTCATGTCCATAGAAGATAGATGCAACACGATTGCCAGTTCCATCTATGTTTATTATCTCACCAGTTTCAGCAAGTCCGTTTACAGAAGACACATATATGTTAGCAGTCCTTGCCTCCATACGAATCTCCTTGTCTGAAACTCCTTTTGCAATTCTATTATGCCAAATAACTTCATTATGTCTGGAAAGCTTTTCATAAAGGCCCATTTCCTTTAGAGTCACGGAGCCTCCAAATCCAACCTTTTGACCATCAATCTGAAGGTCAAGATAGGCCGCGGCTTCCATAGCTGTATCAAAAACATTAACCTCATAACCTCTGTTTTTTAAGTTTGCTTTTACTTTTGTAAACATTGCCTCGCCTCCCATTTTTTTCTGTCTATAAAAGTATACCAACATTTTAGGGTAATGAAAAGGAAAGAATTACAACAGCTTTCATTCTTAACCTTGACTTGATAACATTATCTTTGCTAAAATTTGCGTAAATACGACAATATATTTGCAGGAGGTTTGTGATGAAAAGGCTTACCGTTGCTGAGAAATTGCATTCTCGAAGAATTACTCCACCAGGAATTATGTACCATATTTTAGGCTGGTTTTGGAAAACTTTTATAGCAAAAAAATACAATGTCCATATAAATGACAATGTCGGAATGTCAAAGGTGGAAGGTTCATACATTTTTATTAGCAATCATGC
>JAFYPY010000014.1 GCA_017547345.1 Bacillota bacterium
AGCATACTTTTGATATTCCTCTTGCTGTTTGTTTTTTCTGTGGCAGGAGTTACTTACGGGGCTACTGAGGAAGAACTTCGCGAGGAGTATAATAACAACCAGCAGGAACAACAGCAGGTAAGTGAAGATCTTGCTAAAGTTAAGGAAGATATTAAAGTGTTGCAGCCAAAGGTAGATGCCATTGAAGAAGAAGTATCCGTTGCCAATGCAAAGGTAGTGGATATAGAAACTCAAATCTTGCAAAAACAGCAGGAAATGCAGGAACGCGAAGATGGACTAAACGAAAGGCTTCGTGTTATGTATAAGAATGGGTCGGTAGGGTATATAGACATTTTGCTTAATTCAGGCAGCATATCGGAATTGATTTACAATTTGGAAATGATTCAAAAAATATATCAGAACGACATGAGTGTACTAAAAAATCTGGAAACAGAGCAAGAAGAATTAGAAGCAATTGAAGCTCAGTTGATTGAAGAAAAAAGTATTTTGGATTCCAAAAAGGCAGAATATGATTCTCAAATGGATGAAATGAATACACTTAAATCCGAATTAGAATATGCAGAGGATCAACTGTTAATCGAAGCCCAGAGTCTTGCTGCACAGCTACAGAATATGGTTAATCCTGATACTGAATATGTAGGTGGTGCTTACGTTTGGCCAGCACCGAGCACTAGATACGTAACTTCACTTTTCGGATGGAGAATTCATCCTATTTTTAATACATGGAAATATCACTCAGGTGTTGATATTGCAGGAAGCACAGGAGATCCCATCCTTGCAAGTGCATCTGGTACGGTTATCATGTCACAGTGGTACGGTGGCTACGGAGAATGTGTAATTATCGACCATGGCGGTGGATTGACATCCCTTTATGGGCATATGTCACAGAGAAGTGTTAGCGTTGGACAGCAGGTAACCAGTGGACAGACTATTGGTCTTATGGGAAGTACCGGTTGGTCAACAGGACCTCATTTGCATTTGGAATTCGCAGTAAATGGTGAGTTGGTAGATGCTTTGGATTATGTACCGTCGAGTGATATAGTGGTTGTAGATTGGTAAAGAGAAATATGAAAATTAATCCAATAATAAAAAATTTGCTAAATAAAAGAGGGATTATATCGGATGAGGACATTATTGAGTTTCTTTCCGAAAAACCACAAAAGACTTATGATCCATTCCTGCTTCCTGACATGGAAGCAGGGGTGGATTTGATTTTGTCTGAAACAAAAAATAATTCACAAATATGGGTATACGGTGATTACGACGCGGATGGTATAACTTCAACTACCTTGATGGTCAGCATTTTGAGTCACTTAACGGACAAGAGTAACTTGAACTATTACATCCCTTCAAGGTTTGAAGAGGGATATGGACTTAACAAAGAGGCAATCGAATACATAGCGTCGCAAGGGTGTGACCTTTTGATAACCGTTGACTGTGGAAGTGTATCCTATGATGAGGTTGAGTTTGCTAAATCTTTGGGATTAAAAGTATTAGTAACGGATCATCACAATATAACCGATGTAATGGCGGATTGTCTATTGATTAATCCCAAGCATCCTCAGTCAATTTATCCCTTTAAGGAACTTTCTGGATGCGGTGTAGCATTCAAAGTTGCACAGGCTATTCAACAAAAGGCAAATTTACCTAAAAATATTCTTACGCAGGTTTTAGACCTTGTTGCAATCGGTACAGTGGGAGATATTATGCCACTTGTGGACGAGAACAGAACAATGGTAAAATTTGGACTGAAAGTTCTTCGCATGTGCAATCGTCCGGGTCTTGTAAAACTCATTGAAGGAACTTCATTGGAATCAGAAAAGATAACTTCGGAAAATATCAGCTTTGTAATAGTTCCTCACTTGAATGCATCGGGAAGAATAGAGGATGCAACCCAGGCGGTAGAACTTTTGCTTGGAGTATGCGACGATAAAAGGTTAGAAGAGATTGTTTCGGATGTAATAAATAAGAATCAAGTGAGAAGGAAGCTCCAAGGCGAATTGTTCAAAAAATGTTCCCAAACTATAGAAGCAAATCCTATAGGAAATATCGTTATGATATATGAAGAGGATGCACATGAGGGCATTGCAGGTATTGTTGCAGGAAAGATAAAGGAAACCTATTATAGACCTGCAATTATTATGACAGCGATAGGCACAGACAATGAAGAGGTAAAGGGGACTAGTAGAAGTGTGGAGGGCCTCAACCTTTATGAATTATTGAAAACACAAGAGCACCTATTCTTGAAATTTGGAGGTCATTCGGGAGCTTGTGGATTTTCTCTAAAGAAAGATGATTTGCCTAGGTTAAGAGAAGGGTTAATAGCCGAAATGGCTGAAATCGTCAAAGAAAATCCCGAAATTTTCAAAAGAAAATACGATATAGATCTTGAACTTTCTCCAGAAGATATAAGTATGGAACTTGCAGACCAATTACAGATGCTTGCACCTTTTGGCAACAAAAATCCGAAACCTCTTATAATATGTAAGGACGCAATCATAGGAGATATGAAACTTATGGGTGGCGACAAGCAGCACCTAAGATTTACTGCATCGGACTTTTGTGGAAACAAAATTCAATGTGTTTTATTCAATAAAGCGAAAGAATATGATTTGAATGAGATTGAAAAAGTAAAGTGTAATATAATTGGAAGCGTAGAATGTCAGGTATGGCAAGGAAATAAGCGTTTGCAACTTATTGCAGACGAAATACAGTTTGACGAAAAACTTCCAGAGTGATATAATTTTCACAAGGAAGGAGAGCTTGCATATGTCATACGAATCTAAATATAAGAGAGAAGACATCGACGAATTATTTGAAGCTGTTCTCACATTACGCGACCAAGAGGATTGTTACAGATTTTTTGAAGATATTTGTACTGTTAACGAAATTCACGCTATTGCACAACGATTGCAAGTAGCAAAGCTTTTATCTGAAAAGAAAACTTATACCGAAATCGAAGCTGTAACAAAGGCATCAACTGCTACCATTAGTAGGATTAACAAATGTCTTGTTTATGGTGCAGATGGTTATAGACGTGTCCTTGAAAGATTACAGGAAAACAATAACCAAAAATAGACTTTTAAGCCTTGTGATTTTGATAGATTGCAAGGCTTTTTATTTATAAAGAAAATAGGTGGAATTATGAAAATTACTTTTTTATCGGACAATAAGACTGAAAACGCAAGCTGCACTGCAGAGTGGGGACTATCGGTGCTAATTGAAAGCAAAGGAAACAAAGTTCTTTTTGATGTGGGGGCATCCTCATTGTTTGCTGAAAATGCAAAAAATCTAGGCGTTGATTTGACAGATGTTGAGGCCGTTGCTATAAGCCACGGTCATTACGATCATACTGAAGGAATGGAAAGCTTTTGTGAAATCAACAAATTGGCTCTAATCTATATACATAAAGAGGCTATTTCTCCTGCTTTTGGAACTGCAGCAGATGGACATATTGAAGACTATAACTGCGGAATTAGATGGACGCCTGAGTTTGTAGACAAAATTAAAAATAGAACTGTATTTACAGAAAACGCCGTAAAAATTAATGACAATATGATTTTAGTAGGTAATATCACGCCTCTAAAGGAATATCCAATGACCGAAAAGTTCTATAGACCTTCACCTACAAACGAAGAAAAGTACCTATATGACCATATGGAGCACGAACAGTTTTTGGTTGTTAAAGAAGAAAAGGGTATATACATATTCTCGGGATGCAGTCATACTGGAATGATGGCAACTATAAAGAGAGCAAGAGAACTATTCCCGGGTGAAAAAATCATTGCCCTTATTGCAGGCATGCATCTATATCCATTGAATGATGACAAAAAACAAGAAGTTGTGGACGCAATCTGCAACCTTGGAATCGATACTATATTCCCGGTTCATTGCACAGGTATGGAAGCAATCCTTATGTTTAAGCAGAGGCTTGGAAAAAAGTGTGTGATTGCATCAGCTGGAGAAAGTTATGAGTTTTAATGAGGAATTTGGATTAGAAACTTTAGATAAGCAACTTGAAAAGTGCAAGAATACTGCCCTAAGATATATTACTGCACAGGTTAAAACTGAAGGACAGGTGGAAGATTATTTGAAGCGAAAGGGCTTTGAACGAGAAGACATAAAGAACACTATCGAGTTTTTAAGAGACTATAACTATGTAAATGACAAAGAATACTGTGTCTTATACTACAGAGAAGCCTGCCGAAAGGGCAAAGGTAGAAGGCGCATCCAGCAGGAATTATTAACTAAAAAAGTTAAGTCAGAAACTATTGTGGAAGCCTTGGATGAATACACTGACGAAGATAACATTCAGCATACGGACTTCTTAAAAGAAGTGGGCTCTGAAAAGGAACGTGCATTAGAAGTTGGACGAAAAATGCTTCGTCAGCACCTTGAACTAGGCAAGAAAGCAGACAAAAACTTTATGGCTAAAGTGGGCAGAAGGCTGATGACATTAGGTTATGATACGAGTATTTTGTATAGCGTAATAGGAACTTTAATGAAAGAAGGAAAAGTGTCAGATGACAACTATGAATAGAGAACAATTCAAACGAACTGAAAGTCTTATTGGGCAGGCAGCTGTAGATAAGCTTCTAACATCTAAAGTTATTGTATTTGGAGTAGGTGGTGTCGGTAGCTATGTTTGTGAGGCGCTTGCTAGAGCCGGAATTGGATATATGGAGATTGTTGATAAGGATGAAGTCGATGTAACTAATATTAATAGACAGCTCATCGCACTTCACAGCACTATTGGAATGCCAAAAGTTGAAGTCTGCAAAGCGAGACTAAAAGATATTAATCCATCAATGGAAGTTGTAAGTCGCCAGTGTTTTTATTTGCCGGAAAGAAGTGACGAATTCGATTTTTCGCAGTATGATTATGTTGTCGATGCAGTTGATAATGTAACTGCTAAGCTAGATATAATTTGCAAGGCGAAAGCGGCAGGGGTGATGGTTATTTCTTCGATGGGAACGGGAAACAAATTAGATCCTATGGCCTTCAAGGTGGCAGATATAGAAAAAACAAAAGTATGCCCGCTGGCAAAGGTTATGAGAAAGGAACTTAGAAAAAGGGGAGTAGAGGGAGTCAAGGTGGTTTATTCTGGAGAAGAACCGCAGAATACTGATTCTAGAACACCTGCAAGCATCAGCTTTGTTCCTTCAGCAGCAGGGCTGTTGATTGCCAAAACGGTAATAGACGATTTGACTTGTCGATTAAAGGCGAGCGATAACCCTTGTTTGCATATATAGAGTTTAACATAATTATAATAAGAGTTACCAGAGACGCGGTGGACGGTGTGCTCCTTATCTCAGATAAGGGGGTGATGAAAATGTACATACCTTTCGAACAGCTAATAAGCTTTTCACTTTTTGTTGTTACACTCACCGCCTTGATTGACTCGATTAAGCGATAATTTTACAAAAACGTAAAATACCCGTCCTACTTTGCCCTTGGACGGGTATTTTATATCCAACCTTGGAGCAAACCGTTCATCGGTAGCTCTTTTCTTATCTATATTATATGTATATGCAATACATATTTCTATTGCAACCATTTATTTACCCTCAATATAATCAAGAAGCTCATCTGCATTGTCAGAAATTCTAAAAATACCTAAATGTTCATCTTTTAAGAAGCCCTCAGTAGAGGCTTTTTTTATTATAGCTTCAATGTCATCATAATAGTGATTGATATTGAAGATTGCAATAGGTTTGTTGTGTCTTCCAAGCTGTTTTAATGTGAGGATTTCGAAAAACTCTTCAAAGGTTCCGATTCCTCCGGGAACGATTATGAAGGCGTCGGAGTTATCTTCCATAAGCTGTTTTCTTTCGCGCATAGTATCGGTAAAGATAAACTCTGTACAATCTGCAAAAAGTACACCTGGCTTATCGAAAAATCTAGGGGCGATACCAAGGCTCTTGCCATCATTTTCGGAAAGACCACGCACCGCTGCGCCCATAAGGCCTGTAGCGCCACCACCAAAAACCAACCCATGGCCACGAAGTGCCATTGTTTTGCCAAGTTCGGTTACTTTTTCAAAATATAAATTATTGATATCTTCACTACTTGCACCAAAAAGACAAATGTTCATAAATTAATACCTCATACTCATAATAGAAAAGGGGCTATCAAAAGCCCCTTTAATTATTTACTTTAAATCTTCTTCTAACTTAGCTAAGCTTTCAGTTAATTCAGCTGGGATATGGTCGAACTTTGAGTACCATTCTTTGATACCTTCAAGCTCTTTTCTCCAAGTTCCCTTGTCAACTGTCAATAATTCTTCTAACTGAGCATCAGTTAAATCGATACCTTCAAGGTCTAAAGCTTCTTTAGTTGGAACATACCCAAGAGGAGTTTCAACAGCATCAGCTTCGCCATCACAACGTTCAAGAGCCCAAAGTAGAGCACGCATATTGTCTCCGAAACCTGGCCAAATGAAGTTGTCGTCTTCATCTCTACGGAACCAGTTAACATTGAATACTTTAGGTGGGTTAGTCATCTTCTTGCCCATTTCAATCCAGTGCTGGAAGTAGTCTCCCATATGATATCCACAGAATGGAAGCATTGCCATAGGGTCGTAACGAACTACTCCTACTGCACCATCAGCAGCTGCAGTTGTCTGAGAAGACATCTTTGAACCCATGAATACACCGTGGTTCCAGTCACGAGACTGACAGATTAGAGGTTCTGCTTTGGAACGACGTCCACCGAAGATGATTGCACTGATAGGAACACCTTCTCCTGTTGAGAATTCATCAGCGATGGATGGACAGTTGATCGCAGGTGCTGTAAATCTTGAGTTTGGATGAGCACCCTTTTCTGTTGCTGTTTCAACATTCCATGGGTTTCCTCTCCAGTCTTCACCGTTTACTGGTGCAGGCTGGTCAAGGCTTTCCCACCATACTGTATTATCATCTAAGTTTCTGCATACATTAGTATAAATAGTATTCTTCTTAGTAGTCATAAGAGCGTTGTTGTTGCTCTTGCTGTTTGTACCAGGAGCTACGCCGAAGAAACCATTTTCTGGGTTAACAGCATATAATCTGCCGTCTTCACCAACTCTTAACCATGCGATATCGTCACCTACAGTGTAAACTTTGTAGCCCTTTTCCTGAAGGTGCTTAGGTGGAATTAGCATTGCTAAGTTTGTCTTACCGCAAGCACTTGGGAATGCAGCGGAAATGTATTTCTTTTCGCCAGTTGGGCTTTCGATACAAAGAATAAGCATATGTTCTGCCATCCATCCTTCTTCTCTACCAAGCCAAGAACCAATACGAAGAGCGAAGCACTTCTTACCAAGAAGTACGTTACCGCCGTAAGCGGAGTTAATGCTCCAGATTGTGTTGTCTTCTGGGAAATGAGCTATGTATTTGTTGTCTGCATCAATCTGAGCCTTTGAGTGAAGACACTTAGTGAAATCAGCACCTTCGTTAAGCAACTTAATAACAGGCGCACCAACCCTTGTCATGATGTGCATAGAAAGAACTACGTAGATTGAGTCTGTAAGTTCGATACCAATCTTTGCAAATTCAGTTCCAGGTACACCCATGGAGAATGGAATTGCATACATTGTACGACCTTTCATTGAATCCTTAAATAAAGGACGCATCTTGTCATACATTTCGTCTTTCTGAACCCAGTTGTTAGTTGGACCTGCATCTTTCTGATAAGTTGTACAGATTACAGTTCTCTTTTCGTCTCTTGCTACGTCTCTTGGGTGAGTTCTGTAGTAATAGCAGCCAGGTAATTTTTCCTGATTTAGCTTAATCATTTCGCCTGTAGCACAAGCTTCTGCTCTTAAGCCTTCAAGCTGTTCTTCTGAACCATCGATCCATACGATGTTGTCTGGATTTGTAAGCGCAGCACATTCCTTTACCCATTCAAGTACGTTAGTATTCTTAATCTCGATCATTTCTCTTCCTCTCTATCGAATTTTAAGATATAAGTTATTAAATAATTAAACATAAGTAGCAGGCGTGAAGACCTTCACACCTACGAACATTTTAACACTCAGGGCTTTTATTATCAAGCACAAAACATACTATTTGTGTGCCTTGCCCTAATGGAACAATAGGAACTTCAAAAAAAGATAAAACCCCGGGAGACACATCCGGGGTTTTCGCGCTCTATCGCTGTGCATTTAACTTATGCACGGGTGGGGACGGGTGAGACTTATTTTGCAGTGTTTGCTGCGTTGAATCTTTTTGTTAGTCTGGAAACTTTTCTGGAAGCAGCCTTCTTGGAGATAGTTCCCTTTGCTGCAGCCTGCATAAGCTTCTTTTCTGCAAGAGCTAACTTTTCCTTTGCTACTGCTAAATCACCTTCAGCCATAGCAGCTTCGAAGTTCTTTAAGATAGCCTTAAGATGGTTCTTAATTCTTCTGTTTCTTGCAGTCTTCTTGTCGATAACTCTGATTCTTTTCTTTGCGGATTTGATGTTTGCCATAATTTTTTTACCCCA
>JAFYPY010000015.1 GCA_017547345.1 Bacillota bacterium
CACATAGTGAAAAGATTAAAGAAAGCATAAAGCCAATTTTTATTTTGCTCATTTGTTTGATTAGTTTTCCGAGCGACTGGAGCTGCGTTGCTAGCCTTTGCATCTTGGCATTCGGAACAAATAGGGGGAATTTCAAAATACAAATGCTTTGGATGGTCTTCTATGTGGGGATTTATTCGGTAGTTTATTTCTTTGCCTTAGACAGGGTATACGGAATAATGCAGATGGCCGTTATCTTGGCTATACCAATCTTGATGATGTATAACGGACAGAGGGGCCAAAACCAAATAATTAACAAAATCTTGAAATGGACATTTTATATATACTATCCATTACATCTTTTTGTCCTTGGGTGCATTCAGCATATGTAAAGTGATATAATAGGGACAAACATTCGAAAGGAGTTATTCCCATGGCATATATTATTCCGTTCGTGCCGCTGGTAACATTGCTGGCATTGGCGTTAATAACTAGAAAAATGGCAGAATCCATGATAGCCGCATGTGCTGTGGGATTGATTTTGCTACATAAAACAAATGTAATTGAGGGAACGCTGGATTCTTTTTATGAAACTTTTGCGAATACATCCTTTCACTTTTGTGTGCTAATCGTATTTTGTTTTGGTATCGTGGTGAAACTATTCCAAGAGTCTGGGGGACTACTTGGCTTTGCGGAATTTATGAAGGGATTTATTAAAGGACCTCGTAGTGCATTGCTTTTAAGCTGGCTTATTTCTGTGGCGCTATTTGTAGATGAATACCTTAACGCACTAACTGTAGGCTTTTCCATGAGCAAGCTGACTGACAGTCACCTAGTGCCTCGTGAGCATCTGGCACTTCAGGTTCATATGATGGCATGTTCTCTTTGTATCGCAGTGCCACTTACTAGTTGGACCGCCTTTACAGTAAGCGTAACAGAAAATTACGGAATTAGTCTGGCAGAATATATTAAGGCTGTTCCGATGATGGTGTTTCCTGTTATGGAAATCTTGTTATGCTTGCTTCTTGCTATTGGTGTTTTTCCGAAGGTCGGAAATTTGGGAAAAGCATACAAACGTGTTAACGAGGGTGGCGCGTCATACATGATGGAAGAGGGCGAAAAGCCGTTAGTGGATTTAGGTGCACCGGATGAAAACAACATTAGCTCTCCGCTTAACCTATTTGTTCCGCTTATTTGTGTCATTGGTGGCACTTTGTATTTTGACAAAAATCTGGCTATCGGTCTAATCTTGACCATTGTGTGCCAGTTTATCTTATATGTAGGACAGAGAAAGATGTCTGTAACGAAGTTTTTCGATTGCTTCTTTGAGGGCGCAAGTTCAATGTTGATGATCAATATAATCATTTTCTTTGGGTTTACTTTAAGCAGCATAAACGAAAAACTCGGACTTTTTGATACGGTTATCAATTTGGTGGGTGATACTTTGCCGGCAGAATTTGTACCTGTACTTGTATTCTTGCTAGTAGGCTTTTGTGTGTTTGCTTCTGGCTCTTGCTGGATTATCATGCTTATTACTATTCCAATTTTCTTACCTTTAGCTATGGCAACAGGGGCGTCTACTATCTTAACTTTAGCAGCGTTGATGAGTGGTGTGGGTGCAGGTTATACTCTTTGCTTCTATGCTGATGCTGTGTTTATGACTACGGCAAGTACTGGTGTTGCCAACTTGACCATTATAAAAACGGTAATGCCGTATGCAGTATCAATGACCATAGTTTCGGCACTTGCTTATTTGGTACTTGGTTTTATGATTTAGCCAATATTTGTGGAGGATAGCTGTATGAATATCACTCAAAAATTTTATGATGATTTGTCTAGCCATTATACTAAACTATTCTTAGACTGGGATGCAGCCATTGAGGAAGAAGCTGCGCTTTTAGACAAAATCTTTGAGAAAAATGGATACGATAAAGATGCTAAAGTCCTTGACTGCGCATGCGGCATAGGTACTCAGGCGATGGGTCTTGCTTCTTTAGGATATAATGTGACGGCATCTGACATTAGCAGTAAAGAAGTGTCTGAGGCAAAAGGAAAAGCCCTTCAAAGAAACTTGGAAGTTAGGTTCGAAATTGCTGATTTTTGCAAACTTGCCGATTGTTTCGAAGAAAAGTTTGATGTTGTAATTGCTATGGACAATGCCTTACCACATATGATGACGAAAGAAGCGCTGAAGGCAGCAATTGATAGTATTGTGAATCAGCTTGAAGATGGAGGTATGTTTGTAGCAAGTATAAGAGATTATGACGAGCTGCTTAAGACTAAGCCGCCATATTCACCTCCGTACATTCACAAAATGTCAGAGGGACAGAGAGTGTCTTTTCAAACATGGGAATGGGAAGGTGAAACTTATAAACTTGTACAGTACATCATTGAGGATGGCGATAAACTAGATATTAATAAGTTCGAGTGCGAATATAGAGCTACTAGAAGAGGGGAATTAACAAAGATATTAATTGAAGCAGGGTGTGAATCTGTTGAGTGGAAGTTCCCAGAAGAAACGGGTTTTTATCAGCCTATCCTAATTGCAAAAAAAGGTGTATAATAGATTTGAAAGGAGACGGACTATGTTTAGGAAATTAGCGAAGAAGAATAAATTGATTTCAGAAGAAGCATGTATTGAGTTATTAAAAAACCAGAAGAGAGGGATTTTATCGGTTTTAGGCGATGACGATTATCCATACGGTATGCCTCTAAATCATTTTTATGATGAAGAGTCCGGCAAAATATATTTTCATAGTGGCAACTACGGCCATAGAAAGGACGCAGTAAATAAGCATGACAAGGTATCTTTTTGTGTTCTTAGTGACCCTAAGCCTGTAGAAGGATTCTGGGGATTGGATTTGCAGAGCGTTATCGTATTTGGCCGAATGAAGGTTATTACAGATATGGAAGTTATTAAGGATATTTCCAAAAAACTTAGCCTAAAGTTCACACAGGATGAGAAATGGATTGACGAAGAAATTGAGTCATCTGCTAAGGCTACAATCATCCTTGAATTGACGCCTGAACATATGTGTGGTAAGTTTGTAAATGAATCTTAATAGAAAATAAATCTTAACAAGAAATAACTCTTAATAATAATGAAAACGGAGAAACAACATGAAATTTGATAGAGACATCGTTGCTAATACAGGTGTTATTGTTGCTATAATTTTTACTATAGGAAGTGCAATCCTAGCATCCTTTGCTTTTACCGTTGAGGACCTTTCAACATATGCAAAGGTGTTTGTGGTTCTCGTATTTTTATGTAATGTAATTAACTTATACATAAATTTGAAGATGAAAAAGTATGGCAAAACAAAAGATAGACTAGATAGATAAATGCAAAATAAGAGGTGTGAGTAAGTAGCACCTCTTATGTATTTTTTTGATACAATTTTATTTTATTTCGGCTCTTTTGTGGGAGGCGGAGTCACAGCGATGGCTGGAACAGGAACGCCTGGCAAAGTATATTCTGCTTCCATAAAGATTGACGAGGCGTTGTTCGTACCGGGTGTAATATATAAGGACGCTACCCATGGGACTAGTGCGTGGACTGTTGAAAGCCCAAGCTCCTGTATAGTTGAGAAGGTTGAATTTCATAATAATAGAGGCGAAGCTATTGCAGAGGGTAGCAAGATAGAATATGGAAGTGACACCATAGTGAAGCTTACTCTTAAATTGTCGGAAGGAACTTTTGCTGACTTAGACGACTTGAATATTACTGTAAAATGATGCTAATGTAAATGAAATAGTTCTTCTAAAAGACATCGAACTCGAAGGATTTGAAATTGGCAAAGACATCGAATTAGACCTTAACGGAAAGACAGTTATTCTTAAAACTTCAGGTCTTGTAGTCGCTAAAGAGAAGAATGTAACAATAAAGAACGGTTTAATAGAATCAAACGATTCCGGTGTAGGAACATTTATCAAGAATAAAGGTAATTTAGACATAAAGGATTTGAAGATCAATTCCGTAGGGCTTGAAGATAAGGTATGTATTGAGTCTGAAGACGGTGCTAAAACAGTAATTGCCGGTGGAACATATACTGAGGATGTAAGCAAGTACTGTGCACTAGGTTACCATTGTTTAGAATCAGCTGGAGTATATGTGGTTAATCCGCACGGCGTACTCGAAAAAACAGAGGCAGCAGAACCTACTGTGGAAGCAGCGGGCAATAAAGAGTACTGGACTTGCCTTGGCTGTGGTCATTATTTTGCTGATGAAAGCGGTCTAAACGAGATTGAAAAAATTTTGGATACTTGACAAGTTAGTTCCTCCTCCGGCTGAAGATGATAATAGCAATAACAATAACAACAATAATATCATAGACGACGGAAATAAAGATGACGACATTATCATAGACGATGGCAAAGTGGAAGAAGATGAGAATTTAGATGACACATTATCTGATACAGAGGAATCAAAACCTCAGACTCCACAAAAACCTGCAGTTGACGACACCAAAGAATCTCTTCCAGAAAATGGGGTTTCAGTTCCAAACACAGGCGATAATAGCAATATAACCATTTATGTTCTTGTTATGATGGCTTCTTTAGTAGGCGTTATAAAAAAATCAAAAGGTGCACTTTAAGTGCACCTTTTTTATAATTCATCCTTAATATTTGGACACAGTTCGACAAGATGTGATATAATAAGCCATCAAATTTATTTTCAAAATGACGAGATGCAATTTATCATAAAAGTGCTCTAGGAAGGACTGATTAAATATATGAAAAACTATATAAAAATAATAGGTGCAATAAGTGCAATAATCGCAATACTTTGTTGCCTTTTGATTTTCAGAACGAACAATCAAGCAACAATGGCAATTCCACTTGAACTTGAATTTATAGGAGAATACAACCAGGGTACAGACGAATGGTTTGAATATACAAAAGAGAGCGATATCTCAGCCTTAGATGGCGATTTAATAATAAGAGGGCACTTTAATGAGGATGT
The DNA here is from genome assembly GCA_017547345.1 of Bacillota bacterium. The sequence goes on from JAFYPY010000015.1 coordinate 4,943, forward strand.
TTTCGCCGATGCTATAATCAATATGTACTGTAATCATATTGGGATAAGCGTATATGTGAATGAAGAACCTGTTTTCATCGACTATTTGACTGAAGTAAAAAATTACGGAATGAACGTAACACCTTCTATGTGCGGTAAAAGGTGGGAGCAGTTTATAGTTCCAGAAATTTCATCAAAGGACACTATGGAAATTCGTTTTATAAATCATCATGAACATGGTAATAGCCAGGCCTTTGAAGAAGCCATCTCAAACATCTATATAGCACCAAATGACAATCAGGTTTTACCTCACTATTTAGAACCATATATTGCACCGTTTAATGTTGTGGGATACGCCTTGCTAGTTATATCTGTATTGCTGCTGGGCGGTGCAATCTGTGCATTAGTATTAAAAACAGAAATACATGGTCCGTTGTTTATGATGGCGGCAATTACAGGACTGATGTCGGGATATATATTATCCGACATAATGACAATATATATTACTGCAGAGAGACTTGATATAAAGACCTATGGCAGGCAGATATGTATGATGCTTGCTATGTTTTTAATTATCGTTAATGGTAGCGATATCTTAGAAAAAAAGACAAAGAAAGTTTCTCAAGCCATAGCAGGAATTTTAGGCATTATAAATATTGTCATTTTGGCAATAGCGATAACAGGCAGAGTCCTCATCTTTGACATGCAGCTTCCTTGGATTGTTGCTCAGTTTGTAGCATGCATCATTTTAATTGTAGTACACGCTATTGCTATCAAAAAATATAATAAATTCAAAATTGATCATATTGCATATATAATTTTGCTTATGTCAGTTATTTTGGACATAGCTGGTGTGGGATATAATATATATTCTCCAGGTATCTGTGCAAAAATAAGTTTTACTTTAATTATTATTGTATATATAATTAGAGGGGCGAAACGTATTTTTGATAATTACTATGCATCTGTTAAGAACCGCAAGTTGCAAGAGGAACTGGAAAAGAGCCGAATTGCGGTTATGATTAGCCAAATACAACCACATTTCCTATATAACTCATTGACAAGCGTTATGGACTTGTGCGATAGAAATCCTAAGCAAGCAAAGAATGCTATTGCGGATTTTGCAGATTATCTAAGAGGCAATATGGAGGCTTTGAATACAAAAGAACTAATTCCTTTCCATAGGGAACTAGAGCATATAGAAAAATATTTAAGATTAGAAAAATTACGCTTTCAAGAAGATATTCAAATAGAGTATGATATACAAACGGAAAATTTCACTTTGCCTCCACTATCCGTTCAGCCACTTGTGGAAAACTCAATTAAGCACGGCATAGGCAAGAAACCGGGAGGTGGAACCGTTACAATAAGAACAAAGGAAACAGCAGAAGCCTACATAATTGCAGTTTGCGATAACGGTGTGGGTTTTGATGAAGGCAATTACAGAAATGATGGTGTTATCCATGTAGGTCTTGATAATATAAGATGGAGACTGAATACTATGTTGGGTGCACATTTAGAAATTGACAGCAAAATAGGTAAAGGGACTATGGCAACAATCCATATCCCTAAAAGGAGAGATTAAGAATGCATATTATTGCAACAGATGACGAACTTGCTGCATTAAACGTATTGACAGGGGCTATCAAAGAAGCCGTTCCAACTGCAGAAATACATAGCTTTAGAAACCCTCTTGATGCTCTAGAGTTTATGAAGGAAACGAAATGTGATATAGCCTTCTTAGACATAGAAATGAGAGAAATTAATGGAGTTATTTTGGCAAGAAGGCTCAAAGAAATATATCCTAAAATCAACATAATATTCGTTACGGGCTATTCTCACTATACAAATGAAGCTTTTGCTTTACATGCTAGCGGATATGTGTATAAACCTGTAACAGGAGCTAAAGTTTTGAACGAAATGGAAAACCTAAGACATCCGGTAAAATGGAAGGGTTCTGGTATCTTTGTTAAGACTTTTGGCAATTTTGAGTTATTCGTGAATGGCGAAAAAGTTTCTTTTGGAAGAGAAAAGGCAAAAGAGGCTTTAGCCTACTTAGTAGACAAAAAAGGTGCTAAAGCCACTAGAAGAGAGCTTGCGTCAATTTTGTTTGAGGAAAGCGACTATTCTAGAAACAGACAAAATTATTTATCAAAAATAATAAAAGAACTTATAAGAGCTTTAGAAGAAGTTGGCGCAGATGAAATCTTAAAAAGAGGACTTAATGAGTACTCCGTAGATATTGATGCCTTTGAGTGTGACAGGTATGATTACGAAAAGGAAAATGCCACGGCAGAGGAACTCAATCGTTTTTATGGTGAGTATATGAATCAGTACAGTTGGGCAGAAATAACACTTGGAGGCCTTCACTGGAAAAAATAGTAATAAAAAAACCCTGTTTTACAAAAAAACAGGGTTTTTTTGCTAGATTTTGTCCCACATTTTGTCCACACAAGAGAGTTATAATCTATTTATATAAAATTTAAGGAAAGGACGGAGATTGGGAATGAAAGCGAAACTTCAAACCCCTAAAAAGGCATTATGCATATTGCTTGCGGTGATGTTGACTATATCATTGATCCCTGTGACAGCTTTTGGTGCTGCAGAACCAACGCCTGCGGCACGAGGTCAGCTTGACTTTACTGCAGCACAGGCGCCAACGCCAGATGATGATGACAATTGGACATGGAATAGTAACACAAATACCCTAACATTAAGCGGTGTGTATCTAAGTTGCAGTTATGGGGGTAATATGATAATATTACCTGCCGGTTCTACGATTGTTGTTGCCGATGATACTGAAAATGAAATAGTACACACTGGTGGTAACAATTATATACCTACTATCTTCTCATCAGGTGATATTACAATTAAAGGTGGTACTAATGGTACTGGTAAACTAGATATTGAATCATGTGGATGGGGTATTTTAGCAAACGATGGCGCGGTTACAGTTAAGGATTTAGACACTTTTGCTGTTCGCGATTATGGAGCTGGACAATATATCGAAAATATTTCCATTGAAGCAACTGGAGATATAACGATTAATAATGTTGCCAATGTATCCTTAACAGCGCGTGAGAATACATTGTACACTACTAATGGGAATATTACTATCGCTAACGTTGCTGATTTTTATGCATTCAATGCTTATGGCACAGGTAATTGTACAATTTCTGCACCAGAGGGAACTCTTAACGCTGAAAACATAGATGATTTTCATGTAGAAGCGTATAATGATAATGCAATTGTAACTGGTGGTGCTATTACATTTGTGGATATTCCTGAGTTTATTGTAAAAGGCTCAGTTTCTGCTGATAATTATCGCAAGACTGTTACATTTACAGATGTTGTGGGAGAAATTGATACAACCGATGTATCAGGCTCATATGGCGATACAGTTGAAGCAATTAAAGCTAGCAATATATATGTTAATAGTGCGGAAGGTAAATACTATCAGATGCTAGGTCAGGGAGACAATGCTGTCAGCGCTGATGACTTTGAAGTTTTCAAGCAGAGAAACAATGAAATTGTTGCAACTCCACCATTAGGAAATAGCACTACGCCTCAGGAACCAGATGATTATAACTGGTTATACTTTGAGCGTATTAAAATTCAAGAAGGACCTAAGCCAATAGAAAGTGTTTCTCTAACAACGACAGAGGAAATCCCAAATGCAGCTATAGGTCCGGTTAGCGAGTTTAATGCAAACTTTGCGGTACCTAACGATGCGAAATATGAAATTACAAGCATTGACTATTTTGATAATGAGACTGGAGAGCCAGTAACTACTTTTAAGTCATATACAGAATATATGATGGTTATCATGGTTAAACCAGCTGCTGGATATGATATTGATATTTATACTGAATATCAAGACGACTTTGAAGTATTTCCTTCTGAAAGTGGCGATGAGTGGTATTTTACTTACATGATTGAAACTGGTAGCGCTCTTAAAACAGATGGAGACAAGGTAGTTCAGTCTCTTGAAAGCAAAGTTTCCTACAATAAGAACGCAAATACAGTTACAATTGCAGCTCCACCTACAGGATCAAAGTATCTACTTATTACAGGACCGGTAGGCCTTAATAACTATGGTTCAGACAAACAACTTCTTGATAACTATGTAAATGGTCTTTATTATGTTGACCCAGAGTATCCAGAATATGGACCATTCCCTGTATATTTAGCTAGTAGTGTTGACGTAGGACCTAATTCAGATGACCTATATATAGTAGCAAGGGGTTTAGCAAGTCCAGACATGCTGTTCTTAGAAGCTCCATTAAGCCAAATTGGATTCTCTTCACGTTTCATTACAGAAGAGACAACAGTTAATTTAACTGGCAATACTGATGTTATTATTTATGAAGTGAAGGAAACAAATAAGCTTACATTAGAGGGAATTGCTACATTCTATCCAGCATATGGAGCATATGCATTTGTAGCTGGACAAGATATTAAGATTAATATTGCAGAAGGTATAATTATAGGAACAAATACTGATATGAAGTATTCCTTTGATGGTGGTAATACTTGGACGGATTGTACTGAAGGCCAGACGGCTGTAGACTTTATTCCTGAAGCAACATTAATTATTGCTGATAAAGACTCTAGTGAAACACTTTATAGTGTAGAGCTTCCTTCAAGACCAGCAGCACCAACACCGGTAGAGGTATCTAAGGTAAGAGGTACTTGGATCGAAATGGTATATAAAGATGGATGGGAATACTCTATTGACGGTGGAAAGACTTGGGAAACTTGGACTTTCTATAGTCTTCAGGAAGGTATTGAATACACAATCCTAGGACGTTTAGAGGGTTCAGCATCTACATTCCCAAGTGCAACTACATCAATTATAGTTAAAACAACTGGAGAAGAATCATCTGGTGGAACTACTACAATTGGAAGTGTAGGTATTAACGTAAATAACTCACTTCCAGCAAATCCTAAAGCAGGCTCAACAGCAGCTTACGAAGGTGCGTTTACAATCGCAAATGATGCAAATTATACTGCGACAGTTAAGATTGTAGACGGTGAAGGAAATGAAGTAGACACATTTGTAGCAGGAGAAAGCTACTATGTTGAAGTAACTCTTACTGCAAAGGATGGTTATGAATTTATGTCTTCATTACCAACTCCTATAGGTTTTACAGATGTGACAGCTGATACAGCAGATAAGGCAAACACTAGAACATACAAAAAGTCTATCGGAACAGTTCAGGTTGAACAGCCGAAACCACCTGCTACACTTATAGAAATTGAAGATGTTGCAATCAATACAAATGGCTCACTTCCAGAAAATCCTGAAGTAGGTTCAACAGAAGCTTACAAAGATGCTTTTACAGTTCCAAGTGGTGCAAACTACAATGCAACTGTTAAGGTTGTAGACAGTGAAGGAAATGAAGTTGATACATTTGTAGAAGGCGAAAGCTACTATGTTGAAGTAACACTTACTGCAAAGGATGGTTATGAATTTACAGATTCATTATCTACTCCTGAAGGCTTTACAGATGTAACAGCTGATACAGCAGATAAGGCAAACACTAGAACATACAAGAAATCTATTGGAACAGTTCCAGCTGCACAGCCAGAAATACCTCCAACAGAAGGAACTCTTGATGTAAATACAAATGTAAGTGAAGAAGCACCAATTCAAGATGTTACGCTTGGTAACGATGAAAAAGAATTACTAGAAGGTGATATCTTCACATCAGATGAAAAAGAAGCAATCGCAAATGGCGAAGACTCCAAGGTATGGCTAGAAGTAGATGAGGTAGACGAAGAATCTCTTGAAGAAGGAGCAAAGGCTAAGTTTGAAGAAGCTGCAAAGGAAGCGGTAGGAAAGGCTTCAAACATCGTATACTTCGAAGCTGACTTATTCAAGCAGGTAGGTAATGGAAACCCAGAAAAGGTTGCAGAACCTGGAGTAGAAATCGAAATTACATTCAAGATTCCATCCGAATTATTAAATGACGATGAAAACGTAGAACGTATTTACAAGATTTTAAGACTACACGATGGTAAAGTAGAAATCATCGGTGGTGAATTCAATGCAGAAACAGGCGAATTCACATTCAAGACAGACAAATTCTCAACTTACGGAATCGTTTGGACAGACGAAGACAAGACACCAACAACTCCTGG
>JAFYPY010000113.1 GCA_017547345.1 Bacillota bacterium
CGATTACCGCACCAGACTGAATGTGGCAAAAATGCCAAATTTTAGTTCCTTTTCCTATTGTAACATTGTCATCAACATAACTTGATTCGTGTACAAAGAATTCGCTCATTATAGCACCTCAATATTATCTCTTGCTTCAACATCCTTCATAGCATTTCTAGTATCAAAGATAGCCTTAGCGTTCTTCTGAATCATTTCATAATCGAATACTGTGTGTGCAGCAGTGATTACTACTAAGTCATAGCTTGCAACAATGTCAGCATCAATCTTTTCGATACCATAATATTCCTTACCATGTTCACGGAAAGAAGGAATGAACGGATCGAAGAATTCAGTGTCAGCCCCTGCAGCTAATAATTTTTCGATTACATCGATAGCTGGTGACTCTCTGTAGTCATCAATATCATTCTTGTATGCAACACCAAGAACTAACACCTTGGAGCCATTTAATGCCTTCTTATGTCTATTTAGGATTGCCATAGCTCTTTCTACACAGTATTCTGGCATTCTATCGTTTACCATCATTGAGCTTTCAATCATGGAAGTGTGGAATCCGTATTCTCTAGCCTTCCATGATAAGTAATATGGGTCAAGAGGAATGCAGTGACCACCTAAACCTGGGCCTGGGTAGAATGCCTGGAAACCATAAGGCTTAGTCTTAGCGGCATCTACTACTTCCCAGTAGTCGATTCCCATCTTATTACATAGGATAGCCATTTCGTTAGCTAAACCGATGTTGATGTTTCTGTAAGTGTTTTCTAGGATTTTTTCCATTTCAGCTACTGCTGGAGAGGATACTTCATGTACATCACCTTCAAGTACTGCTCTATACATAGCAGCAATCACTTCTCTAGCGTCTTCGCCGATAGCACCTACTACTTTAGGTGTGTTCTTTGTCTTAAACTGCTTGTTGCCTGGGTCTACTCTTTCTGGAGAGAAGCCTAAGTAGAAATCTTCTCCACACTTTAATCCAGAAGTTTCTAAGATTGGTTTTAATAATTCCTCTGTAGTTCCTGGGTAAGTTGTAGATTCTAGTACAACCATAGTTCCCTTAGTTAAGTATTTTGCAATTTCTTCAGTTGAAGACTTAACATAGCTGATGTCAGGCATCTGATGTGCATCAAGAGGTGTAGGAACGCAAATAGCGATAAAGTCCACATCCTTCACAAAGCTAAAATCTGTAGTTGCCTGTAACATACCTGCATCAACAATCTGCTTTAGTTCGTCGTCAACAACATCTCCGATATAGTTAACTCCATCGTTAACCATCTTTACTTTTGCATCCTGAACATCGAATCCAATAGTCTTGAATCCTGCCTTTGCCTTTTCTACAGCAAGTGGTAAGCCTACATAACCTAATCCTACAACACCTACTGTTATATTTTTTTCTGCAATTTTCTTTAATAACATTTCTTTCATAATTACACCTCTAATCTATCTAGCTCTAAGTTTTAAATCTGACATAAATTTATCATGTTCTATTGCGAAGTTACCTGTTACCGCTTGTCCTGGTTCTACATCCTTAGATACGATTGCCCCCATATTGACTCTAGCATTGTCACCAATAGTTATACCGTTTCTCAGTATTGCTCCATAGCCAATCCAGCAGTTTTCTCCTACCACAGTTCTTCCACCAATCCCTGCAAGGGCAACAATCATTGTGTTCTTTCCTACTTTTGCCCCATGAGAGATGTTGCAAAGCATGTCTATCTTACAATAATCACCTATTACAGTATCATCCCAAGGATAAAGGGCTTTGTTAACACCTGTATTACATAAGATTTCGACATTACTTCCTATGATAGTCCCACCACAATGCTCTACTCCAAATATAGAATCGCCTTCTCTCTTAAACTCGAAATCAGGGTTTCCTATCTTAACTCCGGTTCTAATTATACAATTATCACCGATAGTGGTGTTTTCTCTAATTACTACATATTCTTCAATAACTACATTGTCTCCAATGACTACATTGTTATCTGCTATGATTGCAGTTTCATGTATCTTGCAGTTGCTTCCTATTACAGTTTTTGTTTGTTTTCTTGCATAAGGTTCTACCTTAGATAACGCGTTATGCAGTTTGAAGAAAACAATACGAGGAGCATCTACAAGACATAATCCTCTTTTCTCACCTTGTAAAGCTTCGGCGTATTCCTTTTTTGTTATAATCATTTTAACATCTTCTGGAATATCTTTTGCGAAGTCGAGGTTGTCGATAAAAGTGCACTTTGTGCTTCCGGTCCTAGAACCTACTAGGCCCAGTGTTTCAAATTCATGCTCATTTAGTATCTCAAATCTGTATTCATCAAGATACTTAGGCAACAATTGGCTTAGTATCATATAATTACTCCTCTTTTACTTCCTTCATTATTTCATATAGCTTGCTCGTCAACTTTTCAAAATCAAAGTCTCTAGCAGCAGTTTTAGCATTTTCACAATATGTTTTGTACTCATCTTGTGACAATGCCTTTATTTTTAAGATGCCTTCGTAGATTGGTGTAATACTATCGTCTTCAACCACCACTCCACAATTATATTTCAATATGTTGTCATAATTTGCCTTTATGTTTGATAGAATTGGCTTGCCTGATGCCATATAGTCAAATAGTTTATTCAAACTAAGCCCATATTGGTTAAGCGAATCCGGTTCTCCAACAAATATATTCAAATCTGCCCTCTCAAGTATAGAGGCAACATATTTTTTTTCAACTCTGCTCCTGAAGTGAACATTATTTAGGCCGTGCTTTTCACACTCCAGAATCAGCTCTTCTTTTTCGGTTCCGTCGCCATATATTATAAAAGATACGTCTTCTATTCCGTCTTCATGAAGTTTTTTTGCAGCCTCGACGAGCATCCATACGCAATTAACTCTTCTAACGGATCCTGTATATACAACTTTGAATGTATCTTTTCTGTCTAATTCTTCATCTTCTATGATATTGTTTTTCTTGTCGTATTCAAAACGCTCTAAATCGACACCATTGTTGATATATCTCACCTTGTCTAAGTCGATTTTGCCACCGCTTGATGTATCCCAGCCTTTACTTTTGATGTAGTCAGCCCCACCTTCAAAGGTAAAGATGATTCTGTCAGCTTTCGTATATATCCAGCGCTCAAGTCCATATAATATCTTAATTATAGGGTTGTTTCTTGAAATGCTCGTATACTCTACAATGCTTTCCGGCCACAAGTCTCGAATCTCTACTATTGTAGGAATTTTTCTCTTCCTTGCAAACAGTATTGCCATACCTGTAGCAAACAACTCCGGTGACGAAGCATATATAACGTCAGGCTTTTCTTTTTTATAAAACTGTCTTAAAGTCCTCAGAGTATTCAACGGGAACTGAATAAAGGAAAAGATTCTAGCAAGCCCATTCCCCTTATAATTTGAAGTCTTTATAAATGTATATTCAACTTCGTCACACAGTTTTTCTAAATAAAGATTACCGTCCTCTATAAAATTAAGGTCAGTATTATGGATTTTGCTCGATGAGAAAATCCTTGTCTCTACCCCATGTTTCTTTAGGATATTACTAAAATAGTAATGTCTACTTAATCCTCCGAAAGCCGGTGGTATAGCATAGTGATTAACAATCCAAACTTTCATAAAAAACTACCTCAAAACTGCCAAAACAGTTTTTATCATTAACATAATATCTTCAAAGAAACTGAATTCCTTTAGATATTCTAAATTATATTTCATTTTTTCAGGAAGAACTTTTTCCACATAAGCCTTGTCCACATCCTCTTCGTCTGCTAATAGCTCTGCTTCATCCTTAAACATGATGCTCGCCTTTGATGTTACTCCAGCAGGCAAAAGTAAAGTAGCCTTCATCTCGTCCGTATATGCACTTACGTATTTAACAGCTTCAGGCCTTGTTCCTACAAAAGACATAGTCCCGGCAAACACATTAAATAACTGTGGAAGTTCATCAAGTCTGCAGTCTCTTATTTTTCTACCCACTCTCGTAATTCTAGGATCGCCGTCTACGGTCACATGAGTTCCGATCTGGTCTGCCCTATCTACCATAGTTCTGAACTTGCAAACTCTAAACACCTTGCCATACTGCGTAACTCTCTCCTGTCTATAAATAGCCGGACCTTTTGAGTCCATTTTGATTATAATAGCTATTACAGCTAATATCGGAGAAAGACAGACTATCATAATTGCAGAAACCACAATATCAAAGATACGCTTTACCACAAGGCTAAATTTCTTCTTGCTCAATAATTCGTAGTATTCCTTAACCGTTTCGTTTTTTAGTTCTTCAGGTATATTATCCCAACTTGGTATCATTTAGTACTTCCTTCATTTCTTTACATATATACTCAACTTCTTCGTCAGTAAGCTTCGTATGAAGTGGCATGCTTATTTCGTTTTCGTACATAGCATATGCGTTTGGATAGTCGTTAATGTCGAATCCCAAATTCTTATATGCGGTTAAAAGTGGCAATGGTTTATAATGAACGTTGGTAGCCACGCCTTTTTCTGCCATCTTTGTTATAATTGCAGATCTTTCTTCTGCTGTTATTCCAGGAACTCTCAATAGATATAAGTGTCCGCTGGACTGACAGTCTTCGTCAAAATGTACAAGAGGTTTAAGTCCTAATGGTAAGAATGTCGCATCATACTTTTCGATAATTTCTTTTCTTCTTGCAAGCAATCCTTCGTATCTTTCCATCTGCTTTAATCCAATAGCTGCTGATACATCTGTCATGTTACACTTAAATGCAGGATACAAAATATCATACTCCCATGCTCCGATTTGTGTCTTAGCAAGAGCGTCTTTGCTCTGTCCATGAAGAGATGCAAGCATATATTCTTTGTATAACCATTCGTTATCAAGACCGTCTAAATCTCTCCATGTAACAGCTCCACCTTCTGCTGTAGTAAAGTTCTTAACAGCATGGAAACTGAAAGATGTGAAGTCAGCCACAGAGCCACTCATCTTGCCTTTTCGTTTAGCGCCAAATCCATGAGCAGAGTCTGCTAAAACGATTACTCTGCCAAATAATTTTTGGATGTCTGATGACGGTGTGAAAATATTTTTCTTGCTTTCAATAACATCAAAAATCTTGTCATAGTTGCACATTCTTCCGCCAATATCTACAGGCATGATTACCTTTGTTTTTTCAGTAATCGCTTCTGCCAATTTATCATAATTCATCTCAAAGGATTCACCGTCAGTGTCGACCAAAACAATTTTTGCTCCAACATGATTGATAACAGAAGCAGTCGCTGTGTAAGTATATGCAGAGGTAATTACTTCATCTCCTGGGCCTATACCTAAAATTCTTAATGTCAACTCCATAGCAGCAGTTGCTGAATTTAGGCAAACCGCCTTTGATGTACCAGAATATTCTGCTACTTTTCTTTCTAATTCTTTTGTTCTTGGACCTGTTGTAATCCAGCCTGAACGTAACGCTTCTACAACTTCGTTAATCTCTAATTCAGTAATGTCCGGTGGTGAAAAAGGTATATTCATACTTAATCTCCTTTTTAATGTATTTTTTTTGTTACTTCTTCAATTGATTGATATAGAGAATCAAAATCTGTTGCTCTAACTATAAAGAAACCTTCTCTATCTCTGCTTGATAATATTTCTTTGTTTTCTATTCTGTTTATAAATATTCTTTCTAGTTTTGTAATTACTTTTGATGTTAAGTTGATTGAATGCTCGTAGCTAAAATATCTAATAGCTGAACAATTGTGCTCATTAATATAATCCGGTAACGGCTCGTTAGCTGCGCATAAAACAGTTGCTCTAACCATATCATAGCCTGTTGATAGCGGAACCAAATCAGTTGCTATATAATCTCCACCTAATCTCGCACCTAACTCAACAATCTTTGCACCCTTATCTGTTACTTTTATTTCAACATGTGCAGGACCCTTGTCTATGCCTAGTGCCTTCGTTGCTGCAACGGCAACATTCTTAATGTCCTTTAACATCTCGTCCGGTAATGCTGATGGCTGTGTATGCCCCATCTCAACGAAGTGAGGTGCTCCGGTCGTGATTTTGTCAGTAACTTGAATAACTTTTGGTTCTCCTTCATAAACAAAAATCTCAACGCTTACTTCAGGTCCCACCATATATTCTTCTACAAGGACTACACCATCTAGAGTGTTTTCTCTTGCATACTCATATGCAAGTTCGGCATCCTTATGATTATTAACTAGCGTTATTCCTCTACTTCCAGAGTTATCTGATGGTTTTACAATAAACGGATAGTCGAACTTCATTATGTTTTGTTCAAATTCCGTCTTGGACGTACATACCGCAAATTCAGGGATAGGAACATTGTTTTCTTTTAATGCCATTCTCATCTTAGCTTTGTTAGTGGCCTTTATGGAAGTATCATAAGAAATTGTGTTTAGTCCTAGTTTTTCACCAACCCTTGCAACAACTGTCATAGGTCTATCACTACAAATAGTTAAAATTCCATCGATTTTTTCTTCTGTCGCAACTTCCAAAACCTTTTCATAATCTAGTGTGCTAACAACATAGACTTTGTCTGCGATTTCGAACCCAGCTGCATTTGGGTCGTAGTCTACAGCAAGTGACTCAAAGCCAAGTTTCTTGCAACATTCAATGGCAGGAACTTGGAGTTCACTGGCGCCCAATATCATTATTTTTTTCTTTCTACTCATTATTTGCATACCTCAAGCAATTTGACTTCTAAATAAAATCTGTGCTTTTTTTGCCTTCTAGCACAACTGATCTTGCTGGAACAACTACGTCGTACGGATTAGTATCTTTAGATACATAACATCCCGCGCCTACAAGAGTGTACTCTGCAAGCTTGCCTCCGTCTTTTACAGTTGCATGATTGCCCAAGAAACAACTTTCGCCAACAGTTACATTGCCTGCGATCATAGAAACTGCTGCAAAGTGGTTATGATTTCCTACATCTGTATTATGTCCAATAACAACGCCGCCCCAAATAATAATATTGCTTCCTATGCGTGCATTAGGCTCAAACATAACATTTTCCATAATAATGTTTGCATCTCCCATTTCTGTGTTATGAATAACTGCAGTAGGATGAATAAAATTAGGTAATCTATATCCCATTTCTTTAACTTTATAATATAGACGCTTTCTATTATCATTCATTTTTTGATATCCCACGGCCAAAACAATTTCATATTCTGAAGGCGGAAACATCTCTTTTAATTTGCTCATATGTATATATGGCTTTCCAGCATGCATTTTTCCGTCGCCCTCAACAAATTCATCTGCAAATCCTACGATTTCCCAATCTGTGAATGTGTTGATGTAGTATGATAATGTTTCAGAATAATTTCCGTTACCTATAAGAACAATTTTTTTAGACATTTAAACATTCCTACATTTGTACAAAACAAACGCGTTCCCTTTCCTTCAAATTTCATTTAGAACATTATTGGCAAACAACTTTAACCATTGTGCTGCCCTTCATTACATATTTTCCATGTTGATTTTTGCATGAAAAAGCGATTTTCATTTTTCCGTTATAATGGTTTATTTCTACAATTTCTACAGTCGCTTCAATTGTATCCCCAACATAAACTGGTGCAGTATATCTTAACTCTTCGTCCATTAAAATAGCGCCTTCACCCGGTAATTCCATTCCTATCAACTGTGAAATCATGCCCAAACAGAATAATCCGTGCATAACAATGCCTTCAAAACATGACTGTATTGCCGCTTTCTCGTTGAAATGAATTGGATTATAATCACCAGATATTTTAGCTATCATATTGATATCTTCTTTTGTAGCTAGTCGTTTAATAGAGGCTTTGTCACCAATCTTCCACTGCACTTTTTAATCACCACCTAGTTATCCGTAATAGTATAGGTTTCACAAACTTCTTCAGTAAGTTCCTTAATTCCTCTACCGTTTTCCATGGCTTTATCTATAAGTTTGTCCAACTTGTTGAAGAAAGTTTCCTCATCAATCTTAATTGGCTTGCCAATATAAATCATCTTATTGGCAGTCTTATCAAGGCCTTCTTCATCCATAAGGAGTTCTTCATATAGCTTTTCGCCTGGTCTTAACCCTACAACCTCAATCATTATATCTTTGTTTGGAGTTAAGCCCCTAAGTCTAATTAGGTTTTCTGCAAGCTCATAGATTCTAACTGGCTTGCCCATATCAAGAACGAAGATTTCTCCGCCTTTTGCGAATAAGCTAGCCTGAAGTACTAATGATACCGCTTCAGGAATTGTCATAAAGAATCTTGTAATATCCTTATGGGTTACAGTCACAGGGCCGCCTGCTTCAATCTGTCTTAGGAATAATGGAATAACAGAACCGTTGCTTCCTAGCACGTTACCGAATCTAACTGCTGCAAAGCGAGTGTGTTCACTTCTTCTAGCGTAAGTCTGAACAATCATCTCACAGATTCTCTTAGTAGCGCCCATGATGTTTGTCGGTCTTACTGCCTTATCCGTAGAAATCAATACAAAGTTGTCCACCTTATACTTATCCGCAAGCTTAGCCGCATTAAGCGTACCTAAGCAGTTATTCTTAATTGCCTCGTTCGGTGATTTTTCCATCAAAGGAACATGCTTATGAGCTGCAGCATGATACACAATGTTAGGTCTATATTTTTCGAAAACAGCCTCCATTCTGTCGTAATCTCTGATGGATCCGATTAATGTTGAGATGTTAGCCTCAGGATACTTCCTTTCAAGTTCCATCTGAATCTCGTATGCATTGTTTTCATATATATCAAATATTAATAGTTTCTCCGGTCCATACTGTACGATTTGTCTGCAAAGTTCTGATCCGATAGAACCGCCACCACCGGTAACTAGCACTGTCTTGCCACCTAGGAATTCGTGAATGCCTTCTTGGTTTACCTTGATTGGATCTCTTCCAAGTAAGTCTTCATAGTTGACAGGTCTGATATTCTTGCTTAGAGAGGTAGTTAAACTCTTAGCGACAGGAGGAAGAATCTTAACAGGCTTCTTAGTCTCCTGA
>JAFYPY010000114.1 GCA_017547345.1 Bacillota bacterium
AATGTTCGGTATGGATATGATGTCTGACTCCGTATCTGGATTAAGAGACGTGCCTGAGTTCCAGCAGTTATTCATTATGTTCCAGAATCCTATTTTAGGGGTTATTGCTGGTGCTGTATTAACAGCAATCATCCAGTCCTCTTCTGCATCCGTTGGTATTCTGCAGGCTCTTGCAGTGACAGGGCAGGTTACATACGGCGCAGCAGTTCCTATCATCATGGGGCAGAATATCGGTACATGTGTAACCGCTATGCTTTCTTCTGTAGGCGCTACAAAGAACGCGAAGCGTGCTGCGATTGTTCATCTTTCATTTAATATAATAGGTACAGTAATTTTACTTGCAGTATTTAGTGTAGCTAAAATCATTTTTGCACCTGCAATCTTGGGCGAAAGTGCATCACTATTCGGTATTGCGGTTTGCCACTCAATCTTTAACGTAGCTTGTACTTTAATCTTACTTCCAATGGGTGGTTTACTAGAAAAACTTGCAAACAAGCTAGTTCCAGATGCAAAGACTCCAGAAACAATGGAAGAGTTAGACGAACGTCTATTAGTAACTCCACCAATCGCTTTACAGCGTTGCCGTCAGCTTTCTGTAGAAATGGCAGAAGTTGCGATGGAATCATTAAAAGATGCTATTTTAACACTTTCTGGATTTACTCCTGAGGAGGCAGAAGCTGTTAGGGAAAAAGAAGAAAAGGCTGACCACTACGAAGATATTCTAGGAACATACCTAGTTAAATTAAGTGGCAGAGAACTGAGCGAAGATGACCATAATGAAGTTACAAAGTTATTAAAACTTATTAGTGACTTCGAAAGAGTGTCTGACCATGCAGTAAACATTGTTGAGTCTTCCGAGGAATTGAAGGAAAAAGAAATTGCATTTACAAATGCGGCAGCGGCTGAAATGAAAGTGCTATGCGATGCGGTTGTAGAAATCGTTGAGCTTTCTGTTAAGGCATTTACAAATAGTGACCTTCAGGCGGCTGCGAGAGTGGAATCTTTAGAACAGGTTATCGATGGTCTGAAGGAACAGATGAGAACAAGACACATCCTTCGTTTAACGCAGGGCGGCTGCACAGTAGATGCTGGTTTTGTATGGTCTGATCTTTTAACTAACCTAGAAAGAGTTTCTGACCACTGTTCTAACATTGCAGGCTGCGTAATCGATATCGAAGCTAAGAACATGAATATTCATGAATCACTTCGTGAATTTAGAAACTACAGCGACGACTACAAAGAAAACTTTGAAATGTATCTTGAAAAGTATAGACTACCAAGCTTATAAAGATTAGTTTAAATTGTTTTAAACGGGTTATCTCAAAGCCAATAAAAGGTTTTTGAGATAACCTGTTTTTTTATGCAAAAAATACTTTACAAATGAGCGGATTTTTTTACTAAAGCTTTACAAAAGATTGGTAATGAACCTTACTTTCTGAAAGTAATATAGACTTGTAAAAAGCAAACAATATTACAAAGGAGAGATTAACATGAAGAAAGTATTATCAGTTATATTAGTTTTAGTTTTAGCGTTATCCTGCTTCGTTGGATGCGGTGGTAACAGTGGTGAATTTGATCCAGAAACATCTATCGGCGTAATCAGCAGAGAAGATGGTTCCGGTACTAGAGGAGCATTTGTAGAGTTATTCGGTATTGAGGAAAAGAATGCAGCAGGCGAAAAGATTGATATGACAACTCAGTCTGCAGTTATTACAAACTCAACATCAGTAATGATGACAACAGTTGCTGGCGATTTACACGCAATCGGATACATTTCTTTAGGTTCATTAAATGATACAGTAAAAGCAATCCAGATCGATGGCGCTGATGCAAGTGTTGAAAATATCAAAAACGGAACTTACAAAGTTGCTAGACCGTTCAACATCGCAACAAAAGAAAATTTAAGCGCTAATGCACAGGACTTCATTGATTTCATCATGAGTGCTGAAGGACAGAAGGTTGTAGAAGATAACGGTTACATTGCAGTAGATGGTGCAAAGGCTTACACTGGCAAAATGGACGGCGGCAAGGTTGTTGTATCTGGTTCCAGCTCTGTTACTCCAGTAATGGAAAAGCTAAAAGAAGCTTACCTAGTTTTAAATCCTAACGTAACAATCGAAGTTCAGCAGAGTGACTCTTCCACAGGTGTTGCAAATGCAATTGATGGAACATGTGATATCGGTATGGCTTCTCGTGCACTTAAGGATTCTGAATTAGCAGAGGGTGTTAAGTCCACAATAATTGCAATGGACGGTATTGCAGTAATCGTTAATAATGCAAGCGTTGTAACAGGTCTTACAAGCGAACAGGTAAAGAATATCTTCACAGGCGTAGCTTACACTTGGAGCGATATTCTATAAGGAGAATAAGATGAAAGACCTAAAAGAAAAAATAATGAAAATGGTCTTCTTGGTGGCTGCTACCGCATCTATTGCGGCAGCCGCCCTTATTTGCGTATTTTTGTTCACTAGCGGTATTCCGGCAATAGCAGAAATTGGCATTGTGGAATTCCTTTTGGGAACAGAGTGGAGACCAGCTAATAATATATTCGGAATCTTCCCTATGATTGTAGGATCAGTATATGTAACTATCGGCGCACTAATTATGGGTGTTCCTATAGGAATACTTACTGCAATTTTTATGGTAGAGTTCTGTTCAGAAAAGTTATACAAAATAATGAAACCAGCAACAAATCTTATGGCGGGGATTCCGTCTGTAGTATACGGCTTCTTTGGTTTAGTTGTTTTAGTACCATTTATAAGAGACACTTTTGGTGGAAGAGGTATGAGTGTTCTTACTGCCTCAGTACTATTAGCGCTAATGATTCTTCCAACGATTATAAGCATGTCAGAATCAGCAATTAGAGCGGTACCTAGAAGCTATTATGAAGGTGGCTTGGCGCTAGGCGCATCCCATGAGAGAAGTGTATTCTTTACTGTTGTTCCTGCAGCAAAAAGTGGTATCTTTGCGGGTATTACTCTAGGCCTTGGCAGAGCAATAGGGGAAACTATGGCTGTAATGATGGTTGCAGGTAACCAGCCGGTTATACCGGGAAGCATGTTAGATGGTGTGAGAACTTTGACGACAAACATTGTAATGGAAATGGGATACTCAACGGATCTTCATAGAGAAGCGCTTATTGCAACAGCAGTAGTACTATTCGTATTCGTATTAATCATCAATCTAACATTTTCAATGCTTAAAAGGAGGGCTAAATAATGGCTAAATTTAATATGAAAAAAGCCGGCGCTACGAAGACTGATAAAACTTCATTAGTACTTCGTACTAGCGTTAATGTAGCCGCTTCTATAACATTAATTTCAATCGCTTTTGTAATTGTTTATATATTAGTAAAAGGTATACCTCACTTAACGCTAGACTTATTTGCATGGGAATATAACTCAAGCAATGTTTCGCTACTACCTGCCTTAATCAATACAGTTTATATGGCTATTATTGCATTACTAATAGCAGTTCCAGTAGGAATCGGCTCAGCTATATATCTTGTAGAATATGCGGGAAGAGGAAACAAACTGGTAGAGGTCATAAGAATAACAGCAGAAACACTGTCAGGAATTCCTTCCATCGTGTATGGGTTATTCGGATCACTTTTCTTTGTTAAATTCATGGGGCTAGGGTTATCATTGATTTCTGGGGCGCTTACACTGAGCATTATGATCTTGCCTCTTATTATGAGAGCGTCAGAAGAAGCTTTAATTGCAGTACCTATGAGCTACAGAGAAGGAAGTTTTGGTCTTGGCGCAGGAAAACTTAGAACTGTGTTTAAGATTGTTTTACCGAGTGCAATTCCAGGGATTCTGTCAGGGGTTATTCTAGGAATTGGAAGAATTGTTGGAGAGTCAGCAGCCTTAATTTTCACTGCAGGTACTGTCGCAGAGGTTGCAACAAGCGTGTTTGACTCTACGCGAACGCTATCTGTTCAT
>JAFYPY010000115.1 GCA_017547345.1 Bacillota bacterium
AACCTGCGAAACCACCAACAGCAGCGTGTGGTGTGAATGCATATACGAATACGGAAATTAAGGATGGTACTAAGTTACCGATGTTAGCCGCGATAACTACTAATGCACCTGCCATATAAACTACTGCCATAATCGGTACTAAGTAATCCATGAACTTACCGATTCTTGACAATCCACCTGCAACTACTACAACAGTTAATACTGCGATTACGATACCAACGATCATCTGGTCGATACCGAAGATTGCGAACTGAGAAGTTGCAGATAATGCCTGAGAAGCTAGGGATGGGATTAATTCGATCATTAGACCTAATGCGTAGAATCCACCTAAGAACTTACCTACAGGACCGCCTAGAGCTCTTAAGTAGTAGAAAGGTCCGCCAACCCATTCGCCAGCAGAGTTCTTTTCTCTGTACTTAACACCTAGAGCTACTTCTGTGTACTTTGTAGCACAACCGATAAGTGCGATTAACCAAATCCAGAATACTGCACCAGGACCACCTAGAGCGATAGCTACTGGTACACCTACGATGTTGGAAGCACCGATGGATGATGCTAAAGCTGTACAAGCTACTGTAAATGAGGATACTCCTTCGCTTTCAGACTTTGCGAACATCTTACCAAAAGTCTGAGAGCAGATATATCCGAATTTTCTAAACTGAATAAATCCTAAACGGAATGTGATAAAAATACCGCCGCCTACTACTAGGAAAAGAATTGGAAGTCCCCAGAACCAGTTCCCGAATGCAGCGATTGCTTCTAAAATAAACATAGTATAATTCCTTTCTAAAGCATAATTCCATAGCAATATGTATACACCTACACATATACATATATTATATTTATTTCAATATATTCCACCAAGACAGCTCTCCGTTAAGAAGTTAACGGCATTCATATATTCAATGCTAAAATAAAATATACTTTTGTTAATACTTTGCAAATTAAGATTTTGTAAATATGACTAAGTAGCTCTCCCTTAATGAATAAAAAAGACCCGCCTGCAAATAAATGCAAACGGGTCGAAATTTGTCTAAATCTGTTACAAATCACTTAAGTGCCAAGCGATTTTATTTTATTACATTTCCTTTAATGCGATTTCAGCAAGTAGTTTATCCATGAATTCTTCAGCGGACATTTCGCCTAATTCGCCAACCTTACCGGAACGAACAGTAACGGAACCTGCTTCCACTTCCTTTTCGCCGATAACGCACATGTAGCTTACTCTTTCATTTCTAGCTTCTCTTAGCTTCTTACCAATCTTTTCGTTTCTGATATCAGCTTCAACTCTGATGCCAGCTTCTTCAAGCTTTTCAGCAAGTTCTAGAGCGTAGTCAGAGAACTTTTCTGCAACTGTCATTAGTCTAACCTGTACAGGAGCTAACCATAGAGGGAACTTACCTGCGCAGTGTTCAGTTAAGATCCCGATGAATCTTTCGATGGAACCGAAGATTACACGGTGGATCATGATTGGTCTATGCTTTTCGCCATCAGCACCAACGTAAGTTAAGTCGAATCTCTGAGGCATCTGAAGGTCTAGCTGGATTGTACCACACTGCCATGTTCTTCCTAAGGAGTCCTGTAGGTGGAAGTCAAGCTTAGGACCGTAGAATGCGCCATCACCTTCATTGATTACGAACGGAACGCCCATTTCTTCGATAGCTGCTCTAAGAGCATTTTCTGCCATTTCCCACTCTTCATCAGTACCCATAGAGTCTTCAGGTCTTGTGGAAAGTTCAACGTGATATTCGAAACCGAACATCTTGTATACGTCATCACAGAACTGAGCAACAGCCTTGATTTCATCGTTAACCTGTTCAGGTAACATGAAGATGTGTGCGTCGTCCTGAGTGAATGTTCTTACTCTCATTAGTCCGTGTAATGCGCCGGAAAGTTCGTGTCTATGAACCTGTCCTAATTCGCCACAACGGATAGGGAAATCTCTGTAAGACCACATTTTTCTCTTATAAACTAACATGGAGCCTGGGCAGTTCATTGGCTTAACTGCGAAGTCTGCATCGTCAATCTTTGTGAAATACATGTTGTCCTTGTAGTGATCCCAGTGACCAGAAGTTCTCCAAAGCTGTTCGTTTAAGATAAGAGGAGTCTTAACTTCTTCGTATCCTCTCTTCTTGTGTTCAGCTCTCCAGAAGTTTTCTAGGCCATTTCTAACGATCATACCCTTAGGTAAGAAGAATGGGAAGCCAGGACCTTCGTCAGTAAGCATGAATAAATCCATTTCCTTACCAATCTTACGGTGGTCACGAAGCTTAGCTTCTTCTAACTTAGCGATGTATTCATCAAGTTCTTCCTGGCTTGGGAAAGCAGTTGCATAGATTCTCTGAAGCATCTGTCTTTCGGAGTCACCTCTCCAGTAAGCACCAGCAACGCTCATAAGCTTGAATGCCTTAATCTTGCCTGTGGATTCCATGTGCGGACCTGCACAAAGGTCTACGAAATCACCCTGCTTGTAGAAAGAGATGATTGCATCTTCAGGAAGGTCCTGAATTAATTCAACTTTATATGGTTCGTTCTTTTCTTCCATGAACTTGATTGCTTCTTCTCTAGGAAGTTCGAATCTTTCAAGTTTGTAGTTAGCCTGAACGATCTTTTTCATTTCTTTCTGGATCTTTAAGAAATCTTCTTCTACGAATTTGTGTTCAGAATCGAAATCATAATAGAATCCATTGTCGATAGCTGGACCGATTGCCAGTTTAGTTTCAGGCCATAAATTTTTAACAGCCTGAGCCATAATGTGAGAAGCAGTATGACGATAATCGTGTCTTACCTGTTCGTCTTCCCAATTTAATTTTTCTTTTGCCATTTGGTTCACCTTCTCCTTTATTTCTAAGCCTTTTTAGGCTATAATTCTTGATTCACCATCCAATTTATGCCAAAATGGACAGTCTCCTACAATATTAAAGTATATAATATTTATGGTGCATGTGTCAAATGCTACTTTTGATGGTATAATGATATTGTCAATAATTTACCACGCAGATAACAACTTAAACAACTATGAGGTTAAATATGGATATAAACAAGTTTTACGACACTTTAGATGAATTTTATGCAAGCAAAGAGTCTTTTAGAGCAGAAAGCTATATGCAAAGTTGTCTAGAAGATGCTAGATTTTCTAGAGATTACGGAGCGCTAGTTCTTATTTGCAATGAACTAGGCGGATATTACAGGGCCATGGGCAGACACGAGGAAGGAGTACCTCTATATCTACTTGCTATAGATTGCCTAAAAGCACTCAATATGCTTGGTTCTGAGAATCACGCCACCACTCTGATCAATCAGGCAACAAACTTTGCAGTTTGGGGCAAACCGACTGAAGCTCTTTCCATTTTTGAGGAGGCGCGTCAAATCTTAGAAGCTCTTGGCATCGAGATAGATTTTACAATTGCTACACTTCACAACAACATGAGTATTTTGTGTCAAGATATGGATGACCTAAATAGTGCTCTAAAACATCTAAATAAGGCACTAGAAATATTATGTCAGTTAGATGATACGGCTATCGAAGTTGCAACTACATACACAA
>JAFYPY010000116.1 GCA_017547345.1 Bacillota bacterium
CATAATTTTTATTATGAGCTTGGTTTATTGTCGTTATGCGAGCCATACCAAATTTATAATTTCGGTAATTTTCTCCTATTAATATTCTCTAGCCTCTTCTTTACCGCTCATTATCCTAGCTGCACCATTTGCCAATGCTTCGAGTTCATCCTCTCCAGGCATAAGCACAAAAGTACCAATATGACCTGCATAGTCCTTAATCATTGAAGGAAGTTTCTTCGAATGAGCGGCACCACCAGTTAAGATAATCGCATCAACCTTACCTCTTAATGCAACTGACATCTGAGCAATAGATTTGGATACTTGGTATGCCATAGCCTCATATACCGTAGCAGCTCTCTTGTCACCGGCTTCAATCATTGCCTCGACTTCCCTGCAATCTGTTGTTCCAAGATATGAAACAAGGCCTCCTCTACCTGCAATTAGTTTTTCAACTTCTTCCTCTGTGTATTTTCCTGAGAAACAAAGCTTTGTCCAAAGAATTAGAGGGACTCCTCCTGTTCTTTCAGGAGACATCGGCCCATCGTCGTAACTGGATACATCGATAATCTTTCCATTTTCATGTGCCGAAACTGTGATTCCTCCTCCCATATGGCAAACAAGAAGTCTCAGGTCTTTATAATCCACGCCTTTTGTTGCGGCATAATTCATCGCCTGTGCTCTCGCATTTAGTACGTGACAGCATCCATATCTCTCAATTTCTGCAAGTCCGGAAACTTTTGCAACTTCGCTAAGTTCACACCCCATAGTGGAATCATATATAAATGAAGGGATTCCTAGTGGGTCTGCGATGTCAAAAGCAAGCTGTGCACCCATGCTAGATGCATGTGGTGGGTTTTCAGGATCTCTCATAGCCTTACAAAGCGCAGGCGTTACCTTGTACCCTCCACCGTGAAGGCCTATAATCATACCACCTCTTGCTACTACGGCATTTAAGTTTTTGATATCATAGTTATTCTTTGCCACAACCTGCTTGATTAGAGATTCTCTAAAATGAAGCTGCCCAAAAATTCCTTTCATTTCTTTTAGCTTATCTGCATCATGCGTGATAGTTTCTGTGAACAGCGGTACCATGTCTTGAAAAACCGCAATTTTTGTTGTTGTGGATCCAGGATTAATTGTTAAAATGTCCATTGTTTTAGTTTTCATTATAGCATCCCCCTAATCATTCTTATTTCTTCACCGTATCCTTCAAGGCTTTCCTGTGGCGTTTCTAAAACACATGGAAGGCCTTGTAGCCTTGGGTGAGATAGGATTCTTGCAAAAGCTTTTTTGCCGATATAGCCTTCTCCAATGCACGCATGTCTATCTTTATGTGCCTCGCATGGATTCTTGCTATCATTTATATGAAGGGCTTTTAGATAGTTAAGACCTATCACATTGTCAAACTCATCTAAAACACCATCCAAATCATTTACTATATCATACCCTGCATCATGTACATGACAGGTATCTAAACATACACCAATTTTATCTTTTAGCTTTACTCTATCAATAATAGCCTTGAGTTCTTCGAACTTTCCGCCTACTTCACTGCCCTTTCCTGCCATTGTTTCCAACAATACAACTGTTGTCTGCTCAGGCTTTAAGATTTCGTTAAGCATATCTGCTATCATCTCAATCCCCGCTTCAGTCCCTTGTCCAACATGACTTCCCGGATGGAAGTTGTAATAATTGCCCGGGACATATTCCATTCTCTCAAGGTCATCTGTCATTGCCATGTGTGCAAACTCCCTAGTCTTCGCATCCTTCGAACAAGGATTTAGCGTATAAGGTGCATGAGCGACAATTTTACCGAAGTTATTGGCTTCTGCTAGCTGTCTAAACTTTGCTACATCCTCTGGGTCTATAGCCTTTGCTTTTCCTCCCCTTGGATTTCTAGTAAAAAACTGCAGTGTATCTGCTTTTATGGAAATTGCCTCCTTGGCCATGTTCTCATAACCTTTGGAGGACGTTAAGTGACATCCTAAATATACCATTATACCTCCTGTTTTGCACCTACCGATGCTAGATAAATAACCAATTCTTCGTCGCCATCTAGTCCAAGAACATCATCCATCATTTCTTGATTGTATATTCCGATAGCGCATACTCCTCTTTCAATAGATTCCCCTGCAATGTAAAGATTCTGACAAACATGACCTACATCAATCAAGATCTTCTTATGAGCCTGAACATCAAACTTCCACTCTGCACGATACGGAATTGTACTCCACGCAAAAATAACAGAAGCTTTTCCTGCAAAATACGGTACAAAGGGCTGTCTTTCTGCCATAGTCATTTCATCTATCATTTTAGTCATATCGCAGACTTCTTTTAAAAAAACTAATCTATGCTCGTACGGCTGATATCTGTATATACCTTGCGCAAGTCCTCTTACATTTTTAACAAAGATATAAGTTTCAAAAGTATTTGTAGCGCCAGCTGATGGTACAGTTCTCATAGCCTTGCCATTTTCATTGATGCCACGTATTCCTTGCGTTGCCCAAAGTAAGTACGATAATTCTTCTAGAGTTATTGCTTCATCAATATATTTTCTAACGCTCTTTCTCTCCCCTATACACTGGCGTACATTTGGTTTTGTAAGTTCACATACGCTTGGTGCAGGTAATTCTATGAATATCGCATCTGCTTCAGTTTCTTTCTGAGGAGCTGGCTGTAAAACACCTTGCGATGCACCTGTTTTTACACCCTTTAGCATGTTAAAGTCTGTCTTTAAAAAAGCTCTTTGTTCTTCAAATCTTCCCATAATTACATCCCTTCCATTATATCATCAAGCCATCTTGCGCCAATGTTCAATCTAGCTTTAGAAAAACTTTCTATATTATAATCGTAAATCGCCAAGTCCTTCATAAAGACACTAATAAATTGTATGTTTTCATAAAAATTCTCATGTTCAAAAGCCTCGTTTAGCATCTTGCCATCAAAGGTATACACCTCAAGAATTCCTCCAGCTAATACGCCTTCATTATTTAGCCAATTATATAAAAAGTTTAATATTTCATTTGTTGGTTCAGCGCATATAGTTAACGCTGAATCCTCATATAAGTCGTATAGTAGTTGAAAAGAGGCAACTCTTCTAACATTTACTCTCTTGTAAGCCTTTCTTACTTTATAGAAATTTCTAGTTATCAGTTTCCTACGATTAATTCCAATAACAGCTACAAGTAAAAAGCATATAACCATAATCAAAACGCCCGGCATAACATATCCCAAAGTCATAAGCGTTGGTGCCACAAGTATAGGCGCAAGAATTAGTACTGCCAATAATATATCATAGAACTTCTGGAAATTCTTCTGAGCCGCCCCTTTAGGCAGGTTTGTCACTACGTTATGCAAATAGTGTTCATAGGTCTTGTTGTCTTGACTATTCATTTAGACTCACCTAATCTCTTTCAGTGTCTATATAACTTATCTTTTAGTCCTGGTAAAACTCTTTTAACTTATCCTTTAGCCAAAGTGTAATATTACAAGTTAGTCCCCAAATTAGCTGTGCACCTTCTGCATCCTTATATGGATAGTGCATGATTGGAATCGCCGTTCTTCCAACTCTCCACTTGTAATTAGGATCTATGCCTGTTTCTTCATATGGAAAATCATCTACTTTCTGAATAACATCGTGCTCGTAGATAAGCGGTTTTGTGTTCTCAAAGAATTCATAAGGCACTGTGAATACCTTTGCTACTTCATCTGGGTTTATATTAATATCTTTCAGCGTTTCTTCATCTATTACACCTATAACAGTGTGCATAGTAATATTTCTCACTTCGAATAGTGAATCGAACTGACCAAGAACCCTAATCTTATCCTGAGGGATACCAATTTCCTCTTCTGTCTCACGAAGTGCACTTTCTATAGGAGTCTCTCCTTTTTCCATTACACCTCCTGGAAAACATACATCGCCCGGCTGAGTCTTAATCTTTGTAGAACGCTGTTCATATAGAATATGAAGCTTACCGTCTATCTCTACTAGTGGTATTAGTACACTGCAATTCTTACGCTTGCCGATATCTCCAGGTTTTCTATTTTCCATAAATTTTTCAATCTTACTAATATTCATAAATTACCTCGCTTGTAATTCTATTAATACCACTTCTGGTCTATTATTAAAACGCACGGGGAACAAGCTATTGCCGATTCCTCTACTCACAATCATGTTTGTTTCTTCCTCTATATATAAGCCGCCGTCATACTTTGGAAAGAAGCCCTGATGCGGTGCGATTATTCCACCAATAAATGGAAGTCTTATCTGTCCTCCGTGAGTATGGCCTGACAATGCTAAGTCCATTCCTGCTTCAAAGTACAATTCAAAGTATTCCGGTCTATGAGATAATAATATTTTGTAATTATCATCTTCCTTAGACAATTTACTTAAATATAAATTTAATATTTCGCCTTCCTCTGTGTAGATGTAGCCAGATTCTAAGCTAGGATCGCTCAACCCAATTATTGTTAAGCTTTCATCTTCTTTGCTTATGGTTGCTTTTTCATTTTCTAAGATTATGACACCTATTTCTTTGAGCCCTTCTTTTAGCTCTTCGTATTCCAAAACCCTGAGTTCATGATTTCCGTTAACATAGTAACAAGGTGCTATCTTAATAGCTTCCCTGGCAAAGTCTAGGGCAACCTGAATATCCACTCTTCTAGAATCTATCATATCCCCAGTGATGGCTATAATGTCTGGATCAGCTTCTTTTAGCAAAGCAAGCAGCTTTTCGTTATCGTCTCCTATTTCTGCATTATGCAAGTCAGAGATTTGAGCTATCATAAATCCGTCAAATTCACTTGGGAGTTTATAGGATTTAATCGCGTGTTTATTTAATTCTAAAGCAGTATTGCCCCATATTGTCCACACCATTAATATTATTAACAGTATGGCTAGAGCAATCATCAATCTCTTTATTGCCACAACAATCTCCAAATCTAGATACTTTTCTAATATTTATTATTGCACAAAACAGGTTAATTCTCAACTGAGTTGTGATATACTTTATAGTATAAAGACTAATATAAAGGATGGGCAAACTTATGAAATTCAAAATGTATCACGAAAACTATAATGTTCTTGATTTAGATAAATCTTTAGAATTCTACGAAAAGGCTCTCGGCCTTAAACCTGTTAGACGCATCGAAGCAGAAGATGGCTCTTATATCATTGTTTTTGTTGGAAACGACACTACAGATTTCCAGCTAGAACTTACATGGATTAGAGATAGAGAAGAACCTTACAATCTTGGTGATGAAGAATTCCACCTTGCATTCCACACTGACGATTATGAAGCAGCTCATAAACTTCATGAAGAAATGGGTTGCATCTGCTTTGAAAACGAGGAAATGGGTCTTTACTTCATTCAGGACCCAGATGGTTACTGGTTAGAAATCGTCCCGGAAAGATAATCATCGATATTCTTCTTTTCAAAAGAGTGTCGACTTTTGGTATATTTTAGTGTTATAATGCTCGGGTGGCCTTAAAGCCATTAAAGAGATTTTGAAAAATCCGCCTAGTACGCCTAGTAATAGACGGGTTTTTATTTTGTAAATAGGAGAACTAGTTTTATGTGGCTAATTTTTACTTTAGCAACAACATTAATTTGGGGTCTTGCAGAACTTTTCTATAAGATGGGCTCCCACGAAGACGAAAAACACGGACACCTAAAGGTTGTTATTTTGGTAGGTGCGGTAATGGGTATCCACGCAGTATTTACACTGTTAACATCAGATATTGCCTATGACCCGATGAACTTAATCGCGTACTTACCGGTTTCATTATGTTATATCTTATCTATGGCTTGTTCATTCTTTGGTATTAGATTTATCAAAGAATCCTTATCCGACCCAGTAGAAAACACTGCAGGCGCGATGTGCTCTGTGCTTTGCTTCCTTTTCCTTGGTGAAAGCATCTCCATGCCAGTATGGATTGCAATCGGTGTAATCGCTGTTGGTATCATCGGTGTAGGTTACACAGAAAAGACTACAGACTTAGATAGAAGAGAAAGATTAGGAAAAAGACTTGCAACTATCTCTTTTGCGATGCCTTTCTGCTATGCAATTATTGACGCATTCGGAAGTTTCCTTGACATCTTCTTCCTTGAAATGGAGACAAGCCCGCTAATCGGTGTAAATGAAGAAAACATCGAATTAGTTGCAAATATCTCTTACGAATTAACATTTGCAATCGTTGGTATTGTTCTATTCATCTTCATGAAGTTAATGAAGGTTAAATTCGAATTACCTAAGCAGAAGTCCAAGATCGCTGCTGCTGTTTGCGAAACAGCTGGTCAGTTAACTTACGTATACGCAATGAGTGGAAATGGCGCGATCGCAGCACCAATCATCTCTTCCGTTTGCGTAGTATCATTACTATTATCCAGAATCGTTCTTAAGGAAAGACTTACAAACAGACAGTACTTATTTATCAGCATCATTATCGTTGGTATTTTAATGCTAGCTGTACTTGAAGGCGAATAATAAAATACGTTTATTCATACGCACCGGTTTGCATACGGTGCGTTTTTTATCTACAATGACACTAAAAGTGTCGTTACTGCCACCTATCGTTTCTTTATAATATAAGTATCCACATGATAGCCTTTGATTAAAATAACTTAATCAAAGGAAGGATATATCATGAAGAACAAGAAATTAATTATAGCAATCACACTTTTGCTTTGCTTTGGCCTTTGGACACTGCTAATTTTGACCATAGACGTTAGGCCTGTTGGAGTGAACAATACAGACATAGGATTTGCCACATTAAACACTTGGTTC
>JAFYPY010000117.1 GCA_017547345.1 Bacillota bacterium
CAGCTGATATGATGGGTATGGATATCGGCCCTGAAACAGTTGCGCTTTATAAAGAAGAAATCGCCAAGGCAGCTACAGTTGTTTGGAATGGACCTATGGGCGTTTTCGAAATGGAAAACTTTGCAACAGGTACTTTAGAAGTTGCAAAGGCTTTAGCTGAATCTAATGCAATCACAGTAATCGGTGGTGGCGATTCAGCGGCTGCTGTTGAACAGTTTGGTCTTGGAGACAAGATGACTCATATTTCAACAGGTGGCGGCGCATCACTAGAATTCCTTGAAGGTAAGGAACTTCCAGGTGTTGCAGTACTAGAAGATAAATAATTAGTTAGGAGAAGTAATGTCATGAGAATTCCTTTTATTGCAGGAAACTGGAAAATGTACAAAAACATTGCAGAGGCAAAAGAATTTGCAATGAAGTTCAAAACTTTATATCATGGTACAGATGTAAAGACTGCTGTGTTTGCACCGTATCCGCAGCTTCCTTTGTTAATTGAAGAGTTTAAGGAAACTGGCATAGGAGTTGGAGCACAGAATGTCCACTTTGCAAAAGAAGGGGCATATACAGGAGAAGTTTCCGTTCCAATGCTAGAGGAACTAGGTGTTGACTATTGTCTTGTTGGACATTCCGAAAGACGTCAGTACTTTGGAGAAACGGATGAAACTGTTAATCTAAAACTTAAAGCTTTACTTGAAACTAAAATTTTACCTATAGTTTGTGTAGGTGAAACTTTAGAGGAAAGAGAAGCAGGTAAGGAAGAGATTATTGTTTCAGCCCAGACAAAGGCTGCCTTTGAAGGAATTACGGCAGAAGACGCAGTTAAAATTACTATTGCTTATGAGCCAGTTTGGGCAATAGGCACAGGAAAGACTGCGACTGCTGAACAGGCAAACCAGATGTGCTATTTAATTAGAATGACACTTGCAGAAATCTACGATACAGAAACTGCTGATAAGGTTATCATTCAGTACGGTGGAAGCGTAAAACCTGAAAATGCTACAGAGATTATGAACATGGAAGAAATCGACGGAGCATTGGTTGGTGGGGCTAGTCTTGACCCTCTAAAATTTATTGAAATAGTCAACTTTTAACTTGATTTTTACACGTTCTTGTGGTAAACTTATTGAGTTAAAATACTAGGAGGAATGAAATGAAGATATTCTTAATGATTTTACTATGTGTAGCTAGTATCATCTTAATTGGTTCCGTATTATTACAGTCTGGTAACAGCGCTGGATTATCCGGTTCAATTGCAGGTGGTGCTGAGCAGCTTTTCGGAAAGAAGAAGAGCAGAGGTTATGAAGCTATTTTAGCTAAAGTTACTTCAATTGCAGCGGTTTTATTCGTTGTGGTTTCACTTGCTTTAGTTATGGTAGAATAGATTAAACTGTTTATTCAGTTACAATCGTTTAAAGTTGTTAAATTAAAATTTTAATTTTTTCACTTGGGATAAGAGGTGCAAACTGTGCCTCTTATTCGGCGTTACAAGTGAAACAGGAGGTATGCAATCATGAAAATTTTCATTGTTTGTGCAGCTGCTTTTGGTCTATTAGTTGCTTTCTGTTTAGCAGCTTGGATCATGAAGGCTGAAGAAGGTACAGACAGAATGAAGGAAATCGCTGGTTACATCAAAGAAGGTGCAATGGCGTTCCTTGTTAGAGAGTATAAGACAATGGTTATCGTAATCGCTGTTTTATTCGTTCTTATCGGTTTTGGCTTAAAGAGCTGGATTACTGCTGGTTTATATGTAGCAGGTGCTCTTTTATCCGTACTTGCAGGTTTCTTCGGTATGAAGGTTGCTACTAACGGTAACGTTAGAACAGCAAATGCTGCTAGAGAATCCGGTATGAACAAGGCTCTTAAAATCGCATTCAGATCAGGTGCTGTTATGGGTCTTTGCGTATCCGGTTTAGGATTATTAGGACTTGGTGTTGTTGTTGTTCTATTTGATCTTGCAACAGTAACACAGTGTGTAACAGGTTTTGGTCTTGGTGCATCATCAATGGCATTATTCGGTAGAGTAGGTGGCGGTATTTATACAAAGGCTGCTGACGTTGGTGCTGACTTAGTAGGTAAGGTAGAAGCTGGTATTCCAGAAGACGACCCAAGAAACCCTGCAGTTATCGCAGATAACGTAGGTGACAACGTAGGTGACGTTGCTGGTATGGGTTCTGACTTATTCGAATCCTATGTAGGTTCAATCATTTCCGCTATTACATTAGCTTCTATGGCTGTAATGCATGCTGGTGGAGATGCTACATTCACAGAAACAACTGCTGCTTTATTCCCACTAATTATCTCTGCAGTAGGTATCATTGCTTCTGTAATTGGTATCATGTGCGTAAGAGGTAAGGAAGGTGGAAACCCTGCTAACGCTCTTAACTTAGGTACTTATATTTCCGGTATTCTTGTAATCATCGCTACTGTAGTTCTTTCCAAGCAGATGCTTGGCGACTACACTTACGCATTTGCAATTATTGCAGGTCTAATTGTTGGTATTGCAATCGGTAAGATCACAGAAGTTTATACTTCCGGAGATTTCAAGCATGTAAAGAAGATTGCAGAACAGTCTCAGACTGGTGCTGCTACAACTATTATTAGTGGTTTAGGCGTAGGTATGATGTCCACAATGTGGCCAATCCTATTAATCTGCGTTGGCGTATTCGTAGCTTTTGAATTCGCTGGCTTATACGGTATTGCTCTTTCTGCAGTAGGTATGTTATCAACAGCAGGTATGACAGTTGCAGTTGACGCTTATGGTCCTGTATCTGACAACGCTGGTGGTATCGCAGAAATGTCCGAATTACCTCACGAAGTAAGAGAAATCACTGACAAGCTTGACGCTGTAGGTAACACAACAGCTGCTATCGGTAAGGGCTTTGCTATCGGTTCTGCTGCATTAACAGCATTAGCATTATTCGCTTCTTATGCTGCTGTTACAAATTTACAGACAATTAGCTTACTTGACCCAATCGTAATCATTGGTTTATTCATCGGTGCTATGTTACCGTTCGTATTCTCTGCTCTAACTATGAACTCCGTTGGTAACACCGCTAACGAAATGATCGAAGAAGTTAGAAGACAGTTCAGAGAAGACAAGGGTATCATGG
>JAFYPY010000118.1 GCA_017547345.1 Bacillota bacterium
AGCTGCATTGACATAACAACCGTAGATGTGGCTAATGCTATCCTTATCTAAGCTAAATCTTCTTCTAATCTCTCTCAATTCTTTTTGGTTCATCATTTAACCCCCAACATTTTTATATGTAGTCATTATATCACATTATTAGCTTCATTAAAAACAAAAGAGGCTCTAGATAGAGCCTCTTTGAATTTCATTTATTTTTCTTTGTATTTTTTCAAAACAACAGTGACTCCTGCTATCGCAGCTACTGCAAGGATAGACCATAACAACATGTTGTTGCCATCACCTGTATTTGGTGCTGTAGTTCCTGCTTCACTTCCGATGATATTGTCATTAATAATATCGACTTCGTAAGCAATAGCAATTGGAGAAAAGCTTGTAGCTTTAATCTTTAGATAATATTTACCGTCGTCCCCTTTGAAGACTTCTAGTATGTCAAGAGTTTCTGTTTCACCATATTTTTCATGACCTTCACTTGTGATCAAGTGGGTAACAATGAAGTTTTCTACTTTTGGTTCAACACCACTTGGGCATTCTAAGAAGAAAGTTACTCCTTCTGTAGGGAAGGAATCATATCCAATTAGCTCGTCTGTATATGCATCTTTTAGCTTTAAATCATAATAAGCATAGTGTGTTTTATTTTTATCGAACTTATTCGCCTTTTCCGCTTCTTTATGAAGGGCTGCCTTGACTTCATCTAAACTGCCAAAGCCTGCCGGCACTTCCATGAGGCCATTCACACCTAAACGATACTTAGAAGTAGCCCCCATATATGGACCTCTAACACTTATTTCAGTTCCACTTAGCTGATAATTGCCGCCATATGTTGGGCCACCTATATCCCAGAATTGAACAAAGTTACCCTTCTGAGGTAGAATAAACTTTTCTCCTAGTTCCACAACATACTGCTCAGATTTTTCGCCTTCATCATCATACCAATCAAGGAAAAATACAGCTTTATCGTACATCAAATATAACGATGTTTCAATTCCTACTCCGTAACCCTCAAATTGATCAAAGCCTGTAAATATAGTATCTATTGATTCTAGTCTCATATTTTTTGGCGCCTTACCATATTTGTTTCCAACCTGAGACGAAAGTTTTACGTGAATATCTTCTGATATGCTGATTTCTTCATCATAATCCGGAACTTCTTGGAGTGCTCCCATATCCACATAGAATACTTCATCACAAACATCAAGAGCTTCATAGCCATTCTCTGTATCAATTAAACCATAAACATCAGTAAATACAGGAGTTTTATCATCATAAACTACTGCCGCGTCCGCTTTAGATAGTCCCAAGCCAATTTCATCACTACTCATATTGAATAGACCTGCAGGATTTAGCGCCCATGTGTATGTAGTATTAGTTCCAAGCTCTTTGTTTAATAGTTCATCACAAACTTCTTGTAAAGTCTTTCCCCCTTTAACGAAAAGGTCTTCTTTCAATACAGTGTGTGCCTTGCCATTATCGTCTAAATAGCTATAGGACAAATTGATCATATACTTGTCATATGTAGCATATTTACTTGCAGTAAATCTACCCATATGAATCATTTCATTCCAGTATGTATCGTAGTCTAGCTTTTCAGACAATGCATATTCGTGATCCCATCCAGTAGGCTTAATGTTAGAGTCAATTCCTTTTACAATGTCATCTAGTTCACCATATATCTTCTCAAAGGAAGTGTTTGGCTTAACCAAGATAGGTTTTGTCTCCACCACTGTCTCATAATTATCGTTGTAATAAGAAACCTCAGCGTGAACTAGATACTTATCATAATATGCAACACCGTTAAACCACATTCCGCCCTCTGCTGTCTGCTGAAGTTCGTCGACAGTGTAGTCACTAAAAGTCCACTCAACAACTTTTAATCCTGGATAATGCTTTAATTGTTTAACTGCATTAAGAAGAACTTCCCCATATGTTTTTGTATTATTTTCTTCAAGTTCAATTAAGATAGGTACCCATTCTTGTTCGCCATATTCGTTTATGATGATGCATTCAAGTTCTATGACATTTTCAGGTATGCCAGAATCTCCTTCTTCATCATCAAAGTCCCCTTCACGGAAACCGAATTCGTAAGTACCTAACTTTTCCCAAATAGTAAGATAAGCTTTGCCATCTTCCGCTCTTGGACTTTCAGATTCTATTGATTGGATTCCATCCTCTGTCTCATATTCACTATAAACATAGAACACTCCCTCATATTCTGGAACTTCGATAGAGAAACAAACATCTCCATAAATTGTATTTATGTCTTCCATTACAGGGGACTGATTCTCTCCTTCTGCTGTTAAAGTTAAAATGAAATCTAATGAAGAAATATTTTCTCCATCCATTCCCTTTCTAACTTTAAGTTCTCCATTAAGACTGTCTGCATATCTTGCCTCAAAAATAAAGTCATCGGATGCAGGAGTATAATTTTCGAAGGATCCCCAATCATTTCTAGCATTGCTAATTGCTTGAGCAATGTTATTCATTACACTTACAACTCCATTATCACCTGTAATTTCGATTCCTTCGTCACAGTCAACGGAAATATCCATCTGCAATGGATTTTCTCCCCCAATTCTGTCAAGAAATAGATAATAAACTTCATCTTCATTTATAGGTGCTGAATAGTTTAAGGAAGCACCCGGTCCCTCGCTAAAAGTAACTTTTGTCTTCCCATCAACTTCAGATTCCGTTCCTTTTATCCAGTCGTTACCATATCCTAACATTGCAAAATCATCTAAGTACTGATTTTGTTCTTCCATGGCCTCATCTAAAGATTGTCCATCTTTAACCTCAATGAAAAAGTATGGTTGTTCATCTCCTAGAACACCCTCTTCATCCACATACTTAAAAGTAACTGTATGCGTTTGGCCTTCTGCAAAAGCTGCTAGTGGCATCATTGAAAATACCATCATAAATGCCATCATTACGACTAGTAGTTTCTTAAACATTTGTCTACCGTCCTTCCCTTTGTACTTTTCTTTAATTCTAAAGGTTTCAAGTTATGCTGTCAAACAAAAAGAGCC
Organism: Bacillota bacterium; assembly: GCA_017547345.1. Next base: position 3,024 of record JAFYPY010000118.1, read on the forward strand.
CAACATATGTCGAACTCTTCTCATAAATTAAAACGTCAATCTCATCTTATACCAAACTGCACCACCATGCGTAGATTCTGATAAGCCTTCGCTTTCAAATCCAAACTTAGCATAGTAGTGAACTAAATGATCTTTGCAAGTAAGCACCAACCCTTTTTTCCCTGCTGCCTTTGTGTCTGCGATTACCTGGTTTATCACCTTTTCTGCACAGCCTTGTCTTCTGTATTCAGGAATTGTGTCTACACCGAAAATCATTTGCCATGCCCCATTTGGATCATGCATATTTGCATCCTCATACATTTCATCACAAAGGTCAGCAAGATCCGTTGCCATACCGTTAACGAACCCTACTAGCCTATCGCCATCGAATAGCAGCCAAAAGTAATCAGGAAAAACCGTTACCCTCTTTGTAATTGACTCAAGGCTTGCAGCCTCTGCTTCAGGAAAGCATTCGGCTTCAACCGCTGCAATTGTTTCAACATCTGCCAATGTGGCTTTTCTAATTTCCATTTTGATACCTCCTAGATATTCCTTATAGCATCTTTTAATTCCTCAATATCTGTAATTTGATTAACTTTGCCTCGAAAAGCTGCCGCGCCATGTACTCCCTTCAAATACCATCCGACATGTTTTCTCATTTCGCGAACAGCCGCATATTCGCCTTTAAGATCTGCAAGATCTTGAAGATGCCTAATCATCATCTCCATCTTTTCTTCCTTAGTCGGTGGCGCAGGAAGTTCTTCTCCCTTCCATGCTGCTATTACTTCTCTAAAAATCCACGGATTTCCAAGTGCGCCACGGCCAATCATAACAAAATCACAGCCAGTTTGATCCATCATAGCCAAGGCAGAATCCGCATCTACTACGTCTCCATTTCCTGTAACCGGAATATCTACGGCTCTCTTAACAGCCGCAATCTGTGACCAATCAGCCTTGCCGCTATAAAACTGTTCACGAGTTCTCCCATGAACCGTAATCATTGACGCTCCTGCAGCACTAATAGCATGAGCCACTTCGACAGCATTTATAGACTTTTCGTCCCAGCCAATTCTAATCTTTACACTGACAGGTTTCGTAGTATTTTTTACCGTTGCTGACACAACATCATAAACCAAATCAGGATTCTTTAATAAAGCCGATCCCTCTCCATTTTTTACTATTTTAGGAACAGGGCAGCCCATATTTATATCTAGCATAGCACACGGGTATTTTTCAAGTTCCCTTGCTGTATATGCCATAACTTCCGGCTCGTGGCCGAATATCTGGAAAGCCACTGGTTTTTCTTCTTCGTATGTATGAAGTAGTTTGCCAGTATTTTTGTCACCGTACCATAAACCTTTTCCACTCACCATTTCGCTAAAAACAAGGCTCGCGCCCTGCTCTTTGCAAATCCTTCTCGTAGGCGCATCCGTTATGCCTGCAAGAGGGGCAAGAAAAAAGGGATTATCCAGTTTCAAATCGGCAATTCGCAATTCTTTCATGGTTCTCCCTTTCTACTTTATGTTTTTTTATTTTGCCGCTGCTTCAAGTCTCTGAAGAGCAAGTGCAATAGTCAATCCAGGGATTACACGATTACCTGTAATTTCTGCCCCTAGGATTTCATTGATTTTCTTTAGTCTGTACTGGACAGTATTTGTGTGTATTCCCATAAACTCAGCCGTCTTGCCGCTATTCATACCCGCATCAAGTACGAATGTTTCGAGGGTGTCAAGAAGTTGTTTCGCCTTGTTATCTCCTTCCTTACGGAAATGAGAAAGAAGGTCTGTATAATTCTTCTTTAGATATCCACCGTGAGTCTGGATGTTAATACATCCGGAAACAAGGGCAGTCTCGTACTTTGTAAATACTCTCTTATATGGGAAAATATATCC
>JAFYPY010000016.1 GCA_017547345.1 Bacillota bacterium
AGGATCGCAGGATTTTAAGTCCTGTGCGTCTGCCAATTCCGCCACTCCGGCATAGATGGCTCCAAGGGTGGGGCTCGAACCCACAGCCTATCGGTTAACAGCCGAGTGCTCCACCATTGAGCTACCTTGGAACATTTTGTTGTCACCGCTGACAACAAAACTAAGTATACAGTAATACCTTTACTTTGTCAACACTTTTTTTAAGAAAATTGAATATTTTTTTCTTTCATTTTTTCTAGGCGATCAAGCTCCATATTACCCTTGATTACACCCATCTTCTTTGTGTATTTTTCAACCTTTTCGCCGTCTCCAAGAATTTCATACATTCTAACAAGTTCTTCCATAGCTTCTAAATTACTTGGTGAAAGTTTCAAAACTTTCAAATAATTTTCAACAGCTTTCTCCGGCATTTCAAGACCCTGATAAGCAGTTCCTAAGTAATACCATAGTGGCCACCAGTCCTTATATTCGCCTTCAGTATACTGGGATAGTCTTTCTATTCCCTCAGCAAATTTTCCAGAAAGAACCATATTATATCCTTCTTCTATTTTTACAGGCTCAACCAAAAGTGCAAGTCTTTCATTTATTTCCTTTTTCTTTTCTTCATCATTTGAAAGCTTAATAAAATCGTCCCATGTAAGTTTAGCCTTTACATAAAGTCCTAAATTTATGTATCCATATCCAAGGAAATAATACGCATCTGCAAAATCAGGCTTTTTCAATGTAACCTTTTCGAATGCTTCTAGAGACTCTGCCTTAAATCTGCCAATAAAGTCTTCATCTTCTCCCAATTCATAAGCATCCTTACATGCTCGACCGTAACAGTATAAAGCATCGATGTTTTCAGGATCGATTAACATAGCTGCCCTAAACTGAATGCATGCATAGTCATAATCATTTTTAGTTGCTCCATCAACACCATCGGCAACCAGCCCTTGAGCAAATCGCTTATCAAAAGCCTTCAAAATATACTGAATATAATTTTCTCTATACTGGAAATTAGGATCGCAGCCGATAACAAAAGCCATATTAAGAGCAATTGTTAGAGTTGTAATCTTATTTAACTCAGTTTTTCTTAAGGGAATCGGAACACCTTTCATAATATCGGTAAGTCCCATTTTCTCTAGGTAACTTTCAGATAGCTCATCAAAGATGAAATCTTTTAGATGAGGAACCAAAAATTCGCCAATTCTATCTTCTAAATTTAACATTCTAAATCTCCCATCCTTTTTTTATGAATCGTTTTACTTCTTCAGGATTAAATGTCTCCTCTAAGTCCTTTTTCAATTCACATTTTACCTCATCCGAATTTATTTCGGATGCATCGGCAAATTTTAGCAATATTCGATATTGCTCTTCTTTTTTTCTATTCTTGTGCTGGTATCCATTATCGTAATAAAAGTTTGCAATAGATTCAAATAACCTAAAAGGTTTTAACTCTAACTTATCCATAAGAAAGTTCAAAGTATTACTAAATCCTCCTCGATTATAATAGATGTCCAGCATCTTTTCTATTGTTTTTAGCTTAGCCATCTCAATGGCAGACATCCATTTATTAGATATAATTTCGTAAGGGGCTTTATCTCTTGCTACTATCCCAAATTCCTCTCTGCACTCATCTATCTGTGTGCCTTTTAGAACTTTTAAGAAGCCCATTTGAAATGTGTCTGCTCCAAGAGCATATACTTTATTAAAAGATCTCTCAAAAATCTCATAGGTTTCATACGGAAGACCTGCAATCAAGTCCACATGTATATGTATATTTCCAAGTTCTATAAGCTTCTCAGCATTATATAAAACAGGATATACATTTTCCTTACGATTAACAGCGGCCAAGGTTTCAGGATTTGTAGATTGTATTCCAATCTCAAACTGGAATAGCCCCTTTCTAGCTCTCGATAGTAGGCGCAACAACCTCTCATTTAGAAGATCTGCACAAATCTCAAAATGAAAGTTTGTAACCCCGTTATCATGTTCTATCAGATATCTGAAGATTTCATAAGCCCTTCTATCATCGTAATTGAATGTTCTATCTATAAACTTAACCTGCATTACTTTTTTGTAAAGGAAGTAAGCCAAGTCCACTTTTACTCTATCCAAAGACAGGGGCCTGATTGACTTTTCTATCGAGGATAAACAGTATCCACATTTAAATGGACATCCTCGTGCAGACTCGTAGTAAACCACCTTATCTTCTTCACACTCAAGCATAGAATACAAGAAAGGCACACAATTAAAATCCAAAGGTTCCATTTGAGGATTAACATAGATTCTTCCTTCTTCTCGATAAACAAGTCCAGGCACTTTATTTAATGCACTATTTTCAGCGCACAAGATTTGAATAAAACGATAAAAGGAATACTCTCCTTCTCCACAAAGTATAAAATCTACCCATGGATTTTCTACTGCAAAAATATGTGCATCGAAACTAACTTCCGGCCCGCCAAGACATATTTTAATTTCAGGTCTAGCCTTTTTCAAATCCGCTGCAATAGCCTTTGTCTGTTCTATATTCCAAATGTAGCAAGAAAAGCAAACTATATCGTAGTTTGCTCTTACAAGTTCACCATATATATAATTTGGCTCATTATTAATGGTAAATTCTCGAATATCTACATCGGCCGGAGTATCTGCAGTTACTGTATACAGATACTTTAAGGCCGGGTTTGAATGTACATATTGCGAATTCAAAGTAGTAAGTAAAATCTTCATAATGTAGTGCTAATTACAATGCTGATTACAGCATTCTGAATCTTTCGTCCTTTAATAATCCTCTATCTTCCATGCAACGCTTCAATAAACCAAGCATGTTTTCTTTATCTTCAGGAAGGTTACCTCTAAGTGATACATAGTTTGAAGCATGGTTACTTCTAAATACGCAAGACTTTGTTGGATTTGCATGCTTGAGCATCAAACAAGTTTCTGCAAGAACTTCTTCTGCAGAGAGCTTATTGAATCTTCCAGCTGCCCAGTCATC
>JAFYPY010000119.1 GCA_017547345.1 Bacillota bacterium
ATGTATATCCCTATCTTCATTATGTTTATGAAGAAGGCTACAGACGTAAGCACAGTTAAGAGATATGTAATTCCTTGCTTAGCATTAGTAGGAAGCGTGTTTATGGTATTTGCAGCAGTATATGCTCATGGTATTACTCCTTACATGGCAGCTAAGGCTGCTGGTGGATTTGCATTCCCTGTATTATTCTACCTAATCGTATTCATAGTAATTGAGCTTATCGGTGCATACTTCTTAAAGAAATCTAGCAAATAGTAAGATTTATAAGTTGTTATATAAAGTGCATTGTCAGAATGACAGTGCACTTTTTTGTTGTTAATTTATACTTGCATAATTGACATATGCCGAAAACAGAGTTAAAATATAAATGGCATATGACATAAACGGAGGTGATTTCTATGCCAAGGCCAAGAAAATGTCGTAAGGTCTGCTGTATACCTAAGACAACCGAATTCAGTCCGACATCTTGTCATGACAATCACAAAGTTATATGTATGACAGTGGATGAATATGAAGCTATTAGGCTGATTGACAAAGAAGGCTTTTCCCAAGAAGAATGCGGCGTCTACATGCACGTTGCGAGAACAACAGTGCAGCAAATATATAATAATGCGAGAAAGAAGTTGGCAGAGGTTATAGTCGATGGATGCAAGCTCAAGATAGAAGGCGGAGACTACCAAGTCTGCAGCGGTGAAGAAAAAGTTTGTAAATGTGGCGGCTGTGATAAACACAAATGCCAGTTTTAAAAGGGAGGATATAAAATGAAAATTGCAGTAACACATGAAAATGGACAGATTTTCCAGCATTTTGGACACACAGAAGAATTCAAGGTTTATGAAGTGGCAGAAGGCAAAGTTGTAAAAGCAGAGGTTATGGGATCAAATGGCTCCGGCCATGGCGCTCTTGCGGGATTACTATTCAATAACGGTATCGATGTACTTATTTGTGGCGGTATTGGCGGTGGTGCTCAGAATGCTCTAGCACAGGCTGGAATCAAGCTTTTTGGTGGTGTAGCAGGCAACTGTGATGCGGCGGTAGAAGCTTATCTTGCAGGGGAATTAGATTATAATCCGGATGCAAAATGCAACCATCATGATCACGAACATGGCGAAGGACATTCCTGCGGAAGCCATGGTAGTGGACACTCTTGCGGTAGCCACGGCGGTGGCCATTCTTGTGGCGGAAACTGCGGAAATCACTAATCAATAAATGCTTTAGCGACCTAGTATTTAGGTCGCTTTTTTGTGCAAAAAAGTAGATGGTTTTGCACAAAAAATGAGTCAAGTTTGTGGACAAATGTAGTGATACAATGTATTATATTGATATAATACACTTATGAGGTGAGTTATGGAAAATAAGAAAAAATTAGTTATCGGTGTAATAGGTGCAGATGTACATGCAGTAGGCATTCAGATCTTAGATCATGCTTTTACAGCAGCGGGCTTTGAGGTAACAAACTTAGGTGTTATGGTGTCTCAGGAAGAGTACATTCAGGCCGCATTAGAAACTGATGCAGATGCCATCATGGTATCTTCACTTTATGGGCATGGCGAACTTGACTGCCGTGGTCTAAGAGAAAAATGTACAGAAGCTGGCTTAGAAAACATCCTTCTTTATGTAGGAGGAAACATCGTAGTAGGTAAGCAGCCTTTCGATGAAGTAGAAGCTAGATTCAAGAAAATGGGATTTGATAGAGTATTTGGCCCTGGTACTGCACCAGAAGAAACTATCGAATGCTTAAAGAAGGATTTTAACTTATAATTTTGGAGCGAGAGATGAAGCAGGTTTTACTCATTGACTTCGGAAGCACTTATACAAAAGTAACTGCAGTAGATGTAGAAAAACAAGAGTTACTTGGTACAGCTGCAAGCTATACTACGGTGCAGACGGATGTTAACGATGGCCTAGAGGATGCTTTGAAAATTCTTTCCGAGAAGATTGGTAATCTTGAATATGATGCTAGATATGCTTGTTCAAGTGCTGCAGGCGGACTTAAGATGATAGCTTGTGGCCTTGTGCCCGAGCTTACAGCTGAGGCGGCAAAACAGGCCTCTCTTGGCGCTGGTGCTAAGATTATGAAGGTTTATTCTTATCAGCTTACTGAAGATGATGCAGAAGAAATTGCTGAACTTAAACCGGATATTTTCTTACTAACAGGAGGCACAGACGGCGGCAATAAGGATATCATAATTTCAAATGCCGAGATTATAGCTTCCATTAAAGCTGATTTTCCTGTAGTAATTGCGGGAAACAGAAGCGCAGCAAGAACTTGTGAAAGAATAATTGCAGAATCAGGCAAACAGGCGATTGTTTGCGAAAACGTAATGCCTAAGTTCAATCAACTGAATATAGAACCGGCTCAATCTAAAATTAGGGAAGTTTTCTTAGAACGTATTATTAAGGCTAAGGGACTTTCAGGGGCAAGCAAACTTATTTCTGGGATTATGATGCCGACTCCAGCAGCAGTGCTTGCTGCGATGGAGCTTCTTTCTAAGGGGACAGAAAGAGAAACCGGCCTTGGTGATTTAGTAGCTATAGATGTTGGAGGCGCAACAACAGATGTGTACTCGATGACTCTAGGGGAACCTGACAGAGTAAATACTGTTATTAAAGGATTACCAGAACCATATGCCAAGAGAACGGTAGAAGGCGACATAGGAATGAGATACAGTGCAATGGGAATCTGTGATGCTGTAGGCCTTGGTACAATAGCTGGGCTTTCAGGGCTAGACTATGATAAAGCAGAAGAACTGATGGGG
>JAFYPY010000120.1 GCA_017547345.1 Bacillota bacterium
ACATAAAGAAGCAAGCTTTAGCTTTTTAGAGCAGCTACTTAACATAGTAATTTACATACTTGTTTTCATAATGGGACTTAGAATGGGTGCCAACGAGGAAGTAATTTCAAATCTAGGAACCATAGGAGTTCAATCTGTAATTGTAACGGCTTTTGTAGTTGGTGGGAGTATGTTTGCAGTCTTTCTAACTAGAAAAGCCATGGGACTTAATAGATTGGGAATAACTAAGGCTCAAGCTGAGACAGAAGATCTTCAAAGGGATGCCATAGACGCAGGCAAAAGCGATACTGCTATCGAAAAAGATAATGCAGGAATGAAAACGACGCTTATCATCCTAGGCTTTGTTGCAGCAGGTATGTTAAGTGGATATTTCATCGTGCCTATGATTTTTGGTGACTTGAATGCTTTCCAAGTGATGTCAGGTGACTGGATGGTAGTTGGGATTACAATCTTGCTTGCGTGTGTAGGCTTTAACCTTGGTCTTGATGGTAAGGTTTTTTGCAGTTTGAAACAGGTTGGTTTCAAGGCTCTCTTAATTCCTGTTGCAGCAGTTGCAGGAAGTTTAATTATGGGAGCAGTTTATGGACTGGTTTCTCCGCTAACAGTTGGTGAAGGAATCGCAATAAGCGCAGGCTTTGGCTGGTATACTATGGCACCTGGTCTAATGGTTGAGGCGGGATTCGTAGTATCTGGAGCAATTTCCTTTATGCATAACGTAATTAGAGAGACTTTGGGCATAATAATAATACCTTTAGTTGCTAAAAAGATTGGTTATCTAGAGGCTGTGAGCATACCAGGGGTAGCAGCCATGGACGTTTGTATGCCTATCGTAGAAAGATCATGCAGAGCAGAAACTGTAGTTTACTCTTTCTGCACAGGCGCATTTATGTGTCTTTTCGTGCCAACGGTAGTTCCTTTGGCACTGGGAATATAAATTATTTATGAGGTGAATTAGAGTGGAAAACAACAACGCAGGATTACAAATTAGTAAAAAATCCTTCTTTTCTTCCGTTTTTATCCTTCTATTATTAATGATCGGTGCAGGTATTTTAACATATGTTATTCCTAGCGGCGCATTTGAAAGAGCGATAGTGGACGGTAAAGAAGTAATCGTACCTGGAACATTCAAGTTCCTAGAAGACGGCGGATATGCTGTATGGAGATGGTTCACAGCTCCAATCGAAGTTCTTTGGGGACCGGATGCAGTAACGGTAATTATGATTATCGTATTTATTTGCATAATCGGTGGTACATTCGCTGTTCTTGATAAGAGTGGTATGCTTCAGTACATCATGAATGGTCTAGTAAGAAAGTATGAAAGTTCAAAGCATAAACTTCTTGGAATCATGATTCTATTCTTCATGTTATTTGGATCAGTATTCGGCATCTTCGAAGAATTAGTAGCACTAGTTCCAATTGTTATCATTTTAGCTTACGCTTTAGGATGGGACTCACTAACAGGTCTAGGAATGAGTTTACTTGCTACAGGTTTTGGTTTCGCATCAGCGACTCTAAATCCATTTACTTTAGGCGTAGCTCAGGAAGTAGCAGGTCTTCCAACTTTCTCTGGCGTTGGCTTCAGAATTGTGGTTTTCGTTATTATGTATTCTATCCTTTATGGATTCTTATACAGATATACAAAGAAAATTGAAAAAGACCCAACTAAGTCTTTCGTTTACGAAGAAGACCTAAAGCAGAGAGAAAAGTATGCAAACATTACAGCAATTGAAAAACTTCCTAACGAACAGTACCTTGGAAAGACAGTTAAAATCTTCGGTGCATCATTAGTACTAGTCATTTCATACATCGTTGCAGGCTTCTTTATCCCTGCATTGTCAGCAGTATCATTACCAGTAATGGCAGTACTATTCCTAATCGGTGGTCTACTTGCAGCTAAGGCATCAAACTACGGTGGAAAAATTTTCAAAGATTTCGTAGCTGGTATCGGGGGCATTGCACCAAGTGCATTACTAATCTTAATGGCAATGTCTGTTAAGTTAATCATCACAAACGGCGGAATTATGGATACAGTTTTATACTATGCATCAGAAACTGTTTCTAAGATGGGACCATATGCCGCAATCGTAATGATTTACCTATTAGTGCTTGGCATGAACTTCTTCATAAGTTCAGGCTCTGCAAAGGCATTCTTATTAATTCCTTTAATCGCGCCACTTGCTGAATTAGTTGGACTAACAAGCCAGGTAGCAGTACAGGCATTCTGTTTCGGTGACGGATTCTCCAACTTGCTATATCCAACAAACGCAATCCTAATGATTACTTTAGGATTAACAGTAGTAAGCTACCCTAAGTGGTTTAGATTCACAATCGGCTTGCAGGCTTTAGTAATGGTTGTTAACATTCTATTATTAATGCTAGCAGTACTTATTGGATACGGCGCATAGTAGAAGTTAAAAATATTAAAAAAACCCTTGTTTTTTTATAAAAACAAGGGTTTTTTTCTTTATTTGTCCCACATTTTGTCCACCTGGGTGTTGTAAAATAGAAATAGAAAATTTTAAGAAAGGACGAAAACGAAATGAAAACTAATTCTAAAAGAAAGTTTTTATGTGTACTACTTTCTATGTTGTTAGTAGTAGCAATGGTACCGGCAACAGCGTTTGCTGATACAGCACCGCTAAACACAATTGAGATTAACTTAACAAAGCAGCCTAGTTTTGGAACTTCCAGAACTTACACAGATGAGTTAGCGGGAGATATTCTTTCCTCTTTTTCAATTGATGAGGATGCTCCATATGAAATTACTCAAAGATCAATCGGAACAGGTATGTGGCGTACAGACCGTGTGTGGAACGGTGAAACTATAGACCTAGAAAAAGAATATTGGGTTTATTTATTAGTTGAATCCAAATTTGTAGGTGATGAAAGACCTGATATTTTTACTGATAATGTAGCTATTTCTTTTGATGGCGTAACTCCAATTACATCTGATGTAGAACAGTATTTTAATTTCAGTGTGGAAGTATATGTAAAGATTGATACTAGCCAAATTCCTACAACTCAGCCACAGATTGATCCTATTACTGTGGAATTGGAAGACGCTCCTACTTTTACAGCAGGAATGACATTAGACGAAATTAACGCTTATTCCCCAGAAGATTATGCAAATGCTGAAGCGGATGGCGTTGAAGATGTAACATACACATGGATGGTAAAGGTAGACGAATCATTCAAAGTAGATGGTGCAACATGGTTCAACAATATGATTGATGTTGTTATGAATAATTATGGTGGCTGGATGGCACTAAATGATGATTACTTCTACTATCGTGATTTAGTAGGAAATGAAGAGTTCGGAATAAAAATTGACCTTACTAGATCAGAAGGAAGACATTTTGATAAAAATAACAGAAATAGATATTTAGGCACTGTAAATGATGGCGATGCTGAAGTGGCCTTTGACAGAGTAACACCTGGTATGGACGCATTATCATTATATTATAGTGTAGGTACTGTTGCTGAAGCACCAAAGGAAAAAATCGACTCCTTCGGCGTACAGGTTGATTGGAGCAAGATCCCAACATTAAAGGAAGGTATGACGATTGAAAACTTTATTCCAGAAAAAAATGATGGAATAGGTGATGCTTGCTTTGCAGAATCCCCTGTAAGTGTTGTAACTGGTCCCGTTGAGTGTGAGAACAATTATGGTTGGGCTATACAATTAGATAATAGCTTCCTAATTGATGATGAAGAAGCTGTGGAAATCTATGATAAGCTTGGCAATACTCAAGAGGTATTTGAAAATATTGCAGACTATAACAGGAATGTTAGTGAAGCAATGGATATGTTTAGTGGCTGGTGTCCATTAGAGATGTTCCTTAGTGCTGCAAACAAATTAGGATTCTATGAAATTAACGAAAATGACACTTATGCTTTATGGATGGGTGTAGAGACAGTGGGAGATAACAAAGTATTTGCTGATCCTGATGATGAAGGTAACTACCCAGGTAAAATTGACTGCAATGTTGAAGTTGGTTCAGTTATTTACAATTACGATGATTACTTGTTATTATTCTTCAAACTAGGTACATTATCTGAAATGGAAGACGAAAAGAACGGCAGCTCCTACCCAGTTGACGGTGTTGTTCCATCACTAGGAGAAGACAGCATCAAGGTAGAAGGCAATGTTGTTAAGTTTGATGTACCAGCTAATGACGATGAATATTTCTATGTAAAAGTTGTTATGCCTCAGAGCAATCTAGAAGGTACAGGTCTAACTTTAGAAGCTTATCGTGATATGATAAACAGCGCAGAGGGCAAAGACATTTTAGATGTTAAAGCTTTAGGCGATACACTTGAAGAATTAGCGCCATACAGCGCTTCCGGACAGCTTTATGGAATTTCTACACCAG
>JAFYPY010000121.1 GCA_017547345.1 Bacillota bacterium
CATATAAGCATTATCGGCAACTGTAAGAGCAACTGCAAAGTCATCGCAAGCAATTAGATAGTAATCCCATTCTTTAAGTCTTAACTTTCCACCTTTATGTTTAGTCTTATCGTAATCCATCATAAGACCTTTCGTATATCCTGGTTCTATTAGACGCCCCTTATCATCAAGAAGGGCATGTCTAGTTTTAATCTCGTGGTTTGTTCTCATAGTAACCTCCTAAATTATGTGTTAAACATATTTTAATACAAAGTTGGAAGAAATGATATAAAAAAGTAAGGAATATTTAGTTTACGACTTTTTTAATATCAAAGTTTGCATATCCGAAAACAAAAAAGGGAAAAAGTATGATATAATATTCAAAATAATATGCATAAATGCAAAATAGAGGTACGGAAATGAAAATTAAAATTATAAATCCAAATACGACAATGGCAATGACAAAAGAAGTTGAAGAAATAGCAAAAAAATGCGCAGCAGCAGGGACTGAAGTATATGCAGTCAGCCCTCCTACAGGACCGGCTTCAGTAGAATCGCTTTATGATGAGGCACTTGCCATTCCTGGAGTTTTATCAGAAGTTATAAAAGGTGACAGAGAAGAAGGTGCGGATGCATTTATAGTAGCTTGTTTCGGAGATCCGGGTCTTGAGGCGGCAAAGGAAGTTACTGATAAACCTGTAATTGGAATTGCACAAGCAGCGATTACAATGGCTAGACTTATGTCTGCAAACTTTTCTATTATCTATTCAAACGATCATTCAAAGAAGCTAATTCAAAATATGATAGCACTTCATGATGCAGAAAGACAATGTGCATCAATCAGAGATATTGGATTGAGTGTACTTGAAGCAGAAGATAAAGAATTATGCAGTGCAGCATTGATGAAAACTGCAAGAGCATGCGTAGAAGAAGATAAAGCAGAATGTATTTTATTAGGTTGTGCGGGTTATGTAGGATATGCAGACCAGATGAAGTCAGAACTTGGCGTATTAGTAATGGACGGAGTGGTTCCTGCTGTTAAGTTATGTGAGGCGGCAGTAGCTATGGGAGTTAAAACACCTAAGAAGACATTATACGGATACCCTTCAGATGGCGTAATCCTAGGATTTGACGAATTAACAAAATTCTAACTCAGGGTACCTTAAAGTACCCTGTTCTTGCAAATTTGGGAGGAAAAAATGATTAAATGTAATGGAGACAGAGTGCGTGAACAGTTATGTGAACTTGCTGACATGTCTAGAGGTCCTGAAGGGATAAATAGACTTGCTTATTCCGAAAACTTTTGGGAGTCAAATAAGTACATAGCAAAGATTATGGAAGAAGCAGGCATGACTGTAAAAATAAACGCTGTTGGTAACGTGGTCGGAACCTATAAAGGAAAGAAGGATAACAGAATCGTTGTTGGTTCTCATATAGATTCCGTAGTGAACGGAGGAATGTATGACGGTTGTGTCGGCGTAATTTCAGGGATAGAAGCTGTACGTACAATGCACGAAAACGGTATTGTTCCTGAACACACAATAGAAGTAGTAGCCTTCGGTGAAGAAGAAGGCCTTGTTATCGTAGGATTAGTCGGAAGTACAGCTTATTGCGGACTGCCGCCAACACCTACAATGACGGAAAAAATGGGCGACTATGGAATCAGTGAAAAAGATTTCGCTGACGCAAAGTGCGAAGGCCCTATAGATTACTCCCTAGAACTTCACATAGAACAGGGCGGGGTTTTAGAGCAGAGAGAAACTAACATAGGCGTAGTTAGTGCCATAGTAGCAGAAAAAAGATGTCTGCTAGAATTTGGAGGAGTTGCAAATCATGCGGGAACAACGCCAATGAGCCTACGTGACGACGCTCTGATCAAGGCAGCAAAGTTCATTTTAAGAGTAGAGGAAGTTGTTAAGGAAACAGATCCGGACATGGTTGGAACAGTAGGTCTTGTTATTGTTGAACCTAACGCTGTAAACACAGTTCCGGGCAAGGTAACTCTAACTCTTGAACTAAGAAGTTTAAACGAAGAATCAATTCCAATAGCTTACGACAAGCTTATGGAAGAGTTCAAAGATGACATCGTATCAAACGTATTAACTTTAGAAGAACCTTGCTACAGAATGGACCTAGCTGTTAGAAATGCTATCCATGAAAGTTGTGATTTATTAGGCTTATCAAAGATTGACATGGGAAGTGGAGCAGGACATGACAGCATGATCTTAGCACAGGTAACAAAGGCTGGCATGATTTTCATTCCTAGCGTTAAGGGTGTTAGCCACAATAAAGATGAATATACTCCATGGGAAGACATCATCAATGGCGCAAATGTGTTATTAAATACAATATGTATTTTAGATAAAGCTCAATAGATTGAGAGGTATAGTGAGATGACTAAAACTGTTTCAATGCCGACAATGGAAAGCGTAAAGGTTTTCCGCGAAAAATTAGGAAGCCCAGAAGGTGTATTTGGACCATTTATGATAACTTCAGATCCGGCATTCGTGGAGGCTGCTGGCTATGCTGGTTATGATTTCGTGTTATTAGACATGGAACATGGTCCTGGAACTTTTGAAAACCTACAGAATTTAATTCGTGGCGCTAATGTAGCAGATGTTATGCCTGTTGTTAGAGTTCCACGTGGGAGCGATATCTGGATTGACCAAGCCCTAGATGTGGGCGCTGGAGGCGTTATGATCCCTCAGATTGACACCGCGGAACAGGCAAAAGTAGCTGTTGCTGCAGCGAAATTTGCACCTAGGGGCAATCGCGGAACTTGTCGCTTTGTACGATCTGCAGGTTATGGTGCGATTTCCGGAGACGAATACTTTACTAAGGCTCAAGAAACAGTAGTTATAGTGCAGGCAGAAGGAAAAAAAGCCATTGAAAATCTAGATGATATTTTAGATGTAGAAGGTATTGACATTATCTTCATTGGCCCGTATGATTTATCTAGCTCTTTAGGCATTATAGGACAGATTAATCATCCTTTGGTTATGGATACGATTCAGGAAATCTGCGACAAGGCTGCCAAGAAGGGTGTTTGGGTAGGTTGTTTTGCTGATAACGTGCAATCTGCTAAAAATTTAAGAAAGATGGGTGTTAAATTCATCGGATATTCTTGTGATACAGCAATTTTTATGCGTGGAGCTATTGCAGATGTTACAGAATATAAGAAAGATGTGTAGAAAGTGGTAATGCTACACAGATAAATGCAATAGCGAGGAGG
>JAFYPY010000017.1 GCA_017547345.1 Bacillota bacterium
ATTCTTATTGGTGCTATTTATCATTGCTAATGTGATTATTCCTAATATTATAGAATCCATAAAAAGCATTCTTATAATTGTTTATGAGAACTATCCAACATGGCTTGCTGTTTTAGATGGATATGGAATTAACACTGAATTAATTAGAGAAATGCTTGCAGAGATTAACCCACAGAAAATTACTGAAGCTATTAAAGACGGTGGCGTTTTATTATTAAGCACAGCCGGGCAGGCGGCAACCAGTGTGTTCGGTGCAGTAACAAACTTCATACTAGGACTATTTATCGCCTTATATATCTTAGCTAGCAAAAAGAAATTGGCCAGACAGGGCAGACAACTTGCATATGCATATTTAAGAAAGTCATGGGCTGACGAAGTATGTGAAGTTGCATCATTAACTTACAAAACTTTTGCCAACTTCCTTTCTGGGCAGTGCCTAGAGGCTGTAATACTTGGAATGATGTTCTTTATAGTTTTATTTATCGGCAAATTCCCGTATGCAGGTACGATTTCAGTGCTAATTGGATGCTGCTCACTTATTCCTTTCATTGGAGCTTTCATAGGTCTTTTCTTTGGAGCGCTTATGATAGCTGTTGTGAGCATTAAGCAGATGCTGATATTTGTAGTAATCTTCCTTGTTGTCCAGCAAATCGAAGGACAGATTGTATATCCTAGAGTTGTAGGCGGATCTGTTGGCCTTCCGGCACTTTGGACGCTGCTTGCAGTAATTATCGGAGGAAATGTATCGGGTATACTTGGAATAATCGTATTCATACCATTATTTTCGGTAATATATGCTTTATTAAGACGTAATGTATATGGAAGATTAGAAGAAAAGAATTTAGACATAAAATAAAAGAAGGTCAATAGAATGTGTACCCAGTTTACTGGGTACACATCAAATCGACCTTCTTTTTTATTTGTATTTATTTTCATGGGCCTTAATAGCTTCGAAACTTTCGTCGCTAATTACATGTTCAATCTTGCAAGCATCTTCTGAGGCTACTTCTGGTGAAACACCAAGTGCAATGAGCCAGCCTGTTAGGAGTGTATGTCTTTCGAACATTTTAATTGCAATTTCTTCTCCTAAATCAGTAAGGCTGATTAAGCCGCCTTCGTCAACAGAAACATATCCGTTTTCTCTTAAGTTCTTCATTGCAACGCTTACGCTAGGCTTTGAATACCCTAGTTCATGTGCGATGTCTATGGAACGAACGGAACCGTTCTGTTTCTTTAACATGTATATAGTTTCTAAATAGTTTTCAGCTGATTCTAGTATTTTCATAGTCTAACCTTATTTCATGATTTCCTTTACAGATGTTGCAAGGCCTGCAAGGCTCTGAATTTCTGAAGGAACGATAATCTTTGTAGCCTGGCCGTCAGCAGCTTTTTCAAACGCTTCAAGACTCTTAAGTGCGATAACTGATTCGTCAGCGCCAGCTTCCTTGATGAACTTAAGCCCGTCGGATGTAGCCTTATTGATCATTAAGATGGCTTCGGACTGACCTTCTGCTTCTCTAATTGCAGCTTCCTTAGCAGCTTCGGCAGCAAGGATAGCGGCCTGCTTTTCGGCTTCTGCCTGTAAGATTGCAGCCTGTTTAGCGGCTTCTGCCTGAAGGATAGCGGCTTCTTTCTGACCTTCCGCAATAAGTACCTGAGATTTCTTTTCACCTTCTGCGATAAGGATAGCTTCTCTTCTTTCTCGTTCTGCTCTCATCTGCTTTTCCATTGCAGTCTGGATATCACGAGGTGGAGTGATGTTCTTAACTTCTACACGGTTAATTTTGATACCCCATGGGTCAGTTGCTTCGTCTAATACTAATCTAATCTTAGAATTGATAAGTTCACGGCTTGTTAAGGATTCGTCCAGTTCAAGTTCACCGATGATATTTCTAAGTGTTGTAGCAGTTAGATTTTCGATGGCGTCCATTGGACTTTCAACGCCGTAAGCATATAGCTTAGGGTCAGTAATCTGGAAATAGATGACTGTGTCGATCTCCATTGTAACGTTATCCTTTGTGATTACTGGCTGTGGTGGGAAATCAATAACTTTTTCCTTTAAGGAAACTTTTCTCGAAATCTTATCGATTACAGGGATCTTGAAGTGAAGACCTACCTGCCAAGTTCCGTGGTAAGCACCAAGTCTTTCAACTACATATGCTCTTGCCTGTGGAACGATTCTGATGTTAGTAACTAATAAACCTACAGCAATCCCTACTAGGATAAAGATAATAATCCATTTAAAAATTCCCATACTCTCTAATCCTTCCTTTCAATTAAAGCTTTGGTATAACAATTAACTTAACGCCTTCAATGGCTTTGATTGTAACGTATGTACCTTCTTCTATAGTCAAAAGTGAATCATCTGCAAGTGCAGACCATACTTGACCTTTTAGTTTAACTTGACCTACTTCCATTGGATTAATAGTCATAGTAACCTGTCCGGTTTCTCCAATAAGTGCATCAACATTAGTACTTTCCTTACCCGTATTTAGTTTCTCAACGAAAATCTTTCTTGTAAAAACAAGTAAGCAAATTGAGACTGCAAAGAAAACTATAATCTGCATTAGTGGAGACACTTCAAAAAGTGATAGGATGACCGCCACGAGTGCGCCACCCGCAAACCAAATGCCGACAAGACCTACTGTCACAGCTTCGGCAATGAGGAAACCAATCATTACTATTAACCAAAAGATGGTCATACTAATATGTAATCCTAAAATTGTCATATCCACTAGTCCCCCTATTATTTATTTTGCAATATTATACCACCAAAGCAGCGTGTTTACTACTTGTATTATTTTGTAGACTTAACATAATTTATGTCAAAGTCAATTACGCATAGATAATTAGGATCGTATTCAGCGATTTTTCTAGCGAAAAGATCCTTAAGTTCGTTTCTGCAAGTTCTGCATTCAGGAGAAAGAACTAGGTCGAAGATAACATTCGTATGTGTCTTTCCTGGCACGATTCTTAGGTCATGATAGCTTAGAACGCCTTCAGTATCTGCAATTGTTTTTACAATTATGTGTGACAAAGGCTCTCTGTTTGGATTCTTTGTATCTATTGGGTCCATGTGTGCAGTGATAACGATGTTCAGACTTGATGCGATATCCTTTTCTATAAGGTCTACCATGTCATGGCTATCCATAACATCTACTGCTGCATCTACCTCGATGTGGATAGAGGCGAAAACCTTGCCTGGCCCGTAGTTGTGAACTACTAAGTCGTGGATTCCTAAAACTCCGTCATACTTTAGTGCCATTTCGTGAATCTGCTGAACGATTTCGTCGTCTGGTGCTTCTCCAAGAAGAGGGCTAATAGTCTCTTTGATAAGAGTGATACCGGACCAGAAGATGAATGCTGCTACGGCAAGTCCAAGGATGCCGTCAATCTGTACGTTGAAGAAGTGACCGATTAAAACGCCTGCTAAAACTACGATAGTAGAGATAACGTCGTTTCTTGAGTCTGTACCTGTCGCAATTAGCGCAAGGGAATTGATCTTCTTTCCTGTGGAAATATTGAATACTGCCTGCCAAACCTTGATTGCGATTGCAACTAGTAAAACGATTACAACTGTCCAGCTAAATTCAAGCGGAGTTGGGTTGAAAATCTTATCTACAGAGCTCTTTCCTAGTTCAAAGCCTACCATCAAAATCATTACGGAAACGGCCATACCTGCAAGGTATTCTATTCTAGCGTGACCATAAGGGTGTTCCTCGTCTTCCGGCATAGATGCAAGTTTGAAACCTATGAATGTGATGATGGAGGAAGCTCCGTCTGCAAGGTTATTGATACCGTCTGCAACGATTGCGATACTGCCGGAAACTAAACCAATTAAGATTTTCATTACGCATAAAATTGCGTTTGATATGATACCAACGATTCCGGCAAACTTGCCGTAGTCGTCTCTAACTTTTGGATTTTTAATATCTTCGTGATTTTTAATGAATGTCTTAAATAAGAAATTCGTCATTTTTATAGCTCCTGTCTAATATTTATTTTGCCATAGCGTCCTTGATTGCACATGCAAGCTGGTCAGGACAAGAAGTTGACTTGAAGCCGCAAGTGATTCCAGATAATCTTTCTACAACCTCTTCTGCTGGAAGACCTTCTACAAGGGCAGCGATTCCCTTAAGGTTGCCGTTACAGCCTCCTGCAAAAGATACTTTCTTTACGATGCCATTATCTATTTCAAATTGAATCTGATGTGAGCATGTTTTCTGCGGTGTGTAAGAATAAAACATTATAAATCTCCTTTCGCCATATTGTTTGGTATGTTAAAATATTTGTATTAAATTAAGTCCGAAACAGTATACCATATTTTGTTAAATTAGACTATATGAATCGAGAAATTAGAACACATGAATGACGCAAACAAATTATTGTTAAACATAATTGAAGATAGATTTAGACGCTTCCAAAAGTCCTATTCAATAGTGACAACAGACTTCCTTGATATGACTCAAGGTTCCCTTGTAGAGCCCTTTGTAAGAAGTCATCAGCAAGAAGGTGCCTTTATGTTCGGTGGATATGAGGATGCAGAAAGAAGAATGGTAGTCTTTGCTCCCGACTATTTGACACTGAGCGATGGCTCCAGCGTGTCAAACCTTGCCGAATTATGTCAGTATTTTGACGAAAATCCCGAGGATTCACCCATTGCTATTTTAGATGTGACTATAAAGCAAAAGGGTGTTACTCTAAAACATTCTGATTATTTAGGATCACTTCTATCGCTAGGGATTAAGCGTGAAAAAACTGGTGACATAATGGTGCGAGATGATGGTGCTCAGATTTTCGTAGCATCAGAAATCGCTGAATACCTTGCCGAAAACTATTTTAAGGCAGGCAGAGTACCTCTTGAAGCTAGAGTCAAACCGCTTAGCGAGCTAGCTCGTGCTGAGGCAAATATTGAGCTCCTTAGAGTTTCAATCCCTTCACCTAGACTAGACAACGCTATCAGTGCAGCCTTTAATGTTTCGAGAAAGTCTGCAGTTGAAGCTATCAATAGGGGAATAGTATTTGTAGACAATGTAGAAAACAAAAAGCCTGACTATACTCTAAAGGGAGGCGAGAAGCTGGTTCTTAGGGGCAAGGGAAAGGCCATATATAAAGGGATAAACGGCACATCTAAAAAAGGCAAACTCTATGCAGAGTTTGATAGGTACATTTAGAAAATTGCAGACTCTTGCAGTCCTTGTGAGGTTATGAAGATGAGAGAAGTACGCTATTTGAGAAACGGAATATTCAGCGATATGGATCAAGCGATGTTAAAGAAAAAGAAAGTTGCCGTTATTGGTTGCGGTGGTCTTGGTGGCTATGTAATTGAGATGCTCGCAAGACTTGGAATTGGACATCTAGTTCTTTGTGACGGCGATGTCTTCGACGAGAGCAATCTAAACCGCCAACTTATGTCCACAGAGGCAAATATCGGTAAAGGAAAGGCCCATGAAGCAGCGAAAAGAGTGGGCTCGATAAATTCTTCGGTTTGCGTAACGGTTCGTGATGAAAAGCTAACAGGGCAAAACGGCAGAGGAATCATATACGGATGCGATTTAGTAATCGATGCACTTGATACTCCTAAAGACAAGGTGTTGCTTGAGGCGCTATGTGACGAACTCGAAATACCTCTTGTTCACGGAGCGATTTCTGGGTGGTTTGGGCAGGTTGCCGTCGTTTTTCCAGGAGATGAAATTTTGTATAGGTTTTATGAATGTCGCGATGAAAGAGACGATGAAGAGTTCGATGGGCTTTATGAATTTTATGATTCGAGCGAGGAATACGGAAACCCTGCATTTACACCAGCATTGGTGTCGTCCATACAGGTAAGCGAAGCGGTAAAGCTATTGCTGAATACAGGAGATCATATGGTAGGATATATGACTTTAGTAGACTTGTATTATAATGAAACTCAGATAGTTGAGGTTTAGACATGAGTGAAAAAGTAGTGAAATATAAGGGCGAAAGAGAAACTTCTTTTATCGACAAAGAGGTAAAGGAATGGCTAGATGAGAATAAGTCTAACCCAAAGGGCTTGTGTCTTGGACGCTTCCATGCAGATTTGACCGTTGAAGGCTTCTCTAGTTTGTCTGCAGGGGATATCGTGGAGATTGACGGCAAGAAGTATGAAATTGCCAAGATAGGCAAGAAGTGTTTCGCAGAGTGCAAGCTCTTGGCGGAACTTGGTGATAGATGCCCGCTGGCTACAGGGGTCGGGTTTGGGAAAATGGTGTAGGTGGTTCAGGTTTAGGACCTATTTGCAAGCAATGATAAAATATTCAATAATCAATTGCAGAATCCTTTTCGAGTTTCGTGTGTGAAATGCAAGAGAAAAGCAGTAACTTTTGTTGTCTTTATGATACAATATAAGAGTAAAAATATAAAAAGATAAGAAATCACAAGCAACTCGTTGAAACTAAAGGAAGAAGAATAGCAAAATAGCAGTTAAATTAAAAGAGGTGTAATTATGAAAAGTTTTATAAGAAGAATAATGGAAATATCTGAAAATATTAAAGACTTTATCAACCGAATGATTCCTTGGGTGTTCTTAATTACCGTTATTACACTTTTGGTTTTGCAGTTTGCAGGTATAATTGACGTGTTTGCTATATTTCCTTGGATAGCTAATAATTTGCTGACATTTTTCCTTTGGGTAATTGGTATATTGGTTGGTTTATTTTTACTAATATGCTTTTCCCCTGCTGTTATCATCATAGCAATATTAGCAGTTGTACTTTTAGTAATTATCCTTTTGGTCGGTGTGATTGGATCTATATTATAATTTGAAAAATGATTTTTTGATGGATTTGTACGCCTCTTTGAGAGAAAATTGGAGGTAAATAAAATGAAATGGATTTTAATTATTATTGCTGCAATTATTCTTTGGCCAATCACGAAGCGCATATTGGGCTTTGCGCTCAAAATACTTACTTGGGTGCTATGGCCGATAGTTATCGTATTAATATTTGGCGCAATTTATTGTTTCGTGAAAGGTATGATTGCCGCAGGTATTGTACTAATTATACTCTCGGGAATTTTAGGAGGCATTATCTTTATACCTGACTGGTTTGATTATTTTGATTAATGTTCCTAAAACTTTGAAATAATGTATAAATCAACAAAGCAGGGAATTGATTTCCCTGCTTTTAAGATTTTTGTGCTATTAATTATCATCTGCCCATTCTTGCATTTCCATAATAGTTTCACCGTTCTCACGATAATATTCTTTCTCTTCTTCACTCAAATCGTCCCAGTGAGTAGAAGTGTCTGATGGCCTTTGTGAAACGAAAAATATAATGCCTATAGAAAGAATTATAGCAACAATTATAAATGCAATTTTTCGTCCTTTTGGCGAAAACTCATTATATATTCCACCTACAGTGAAGAATAATGCTACTAATCCAAAGATAACAGCAAATAAAGGCATTTCACTTATAAAAAGGAATACAGAAGCTCCTCCTGCCATGATAACCATTCCTAACCAATATAGGCATCTTTGTAATTTTGTCCAATTGTCCATAAATTTACTCCTTTCAAAAGCATAGTGACTATTAATATTTGTCGTTTAGTTATTTTTCTTTTTTCTTTTCGAAAACCTTACACAATGATATGTGTTTTACTGCATACTGAGATGCTTCATCTTCTGTATCAAACACTTTTACATATGTCAGGTTTTTATTTGCATATTTATAATAATCTTCAATATGAGGTTTTCCAGCACCTATATTAAGAGTGTCCTAATCCATAGAATACTTTGTATTATATCATATTACCGCAGTATATAACAATATCTTTTCATTATATAGGCATGTTTCTCCCAAACTGCGAAATAAACGATTTTCAGGAGAACGTTACACACTTTTTTCTCCCACTTATCTTATGCGAGGGGTCTACGGAGAAGAAAACGGTGAAGTTTCTCCTATAGACTAAGATGAATAGTGAGATGGGAGAACAGGATGGTAGGAGTATGGTCCGATTAGGGCGTTTATTATGGATTTGGGAGAAAATAAATAACAAAATTCTCCGTG
>JAFYPY010000018.1 GCA_017547345.1 Bacillota bacterium
GTTTGTAAGGCGGACGGAAGCACAGTTCAGAGAAAAGTAAATCAGGTATTTGTATATAGAGGATTAAAGAGAGTTGCAGTTCCTGAAGCAGAAGCAGGAGATATCGTGGTGGTATCAGGTATTGCAGATATTTCTATAGGCGAAACAATTTGTGATGCACAGAATCCTGAAGCGATGGAAATGATCAAAATTGAAGAGCCTACACTAAGCATGAATTTCATGGTTAATAAGTCTCCGTTTGCTGGTCAGTCTGGTAAGTTTGTAACTTCTAGACACATTAGAGAAAGACTTAATAAGGAACTTGAAGTAAATGTAGGCTTGATGGTTGAAGAAACTGACTCAACAGACTGTTTCAGAGTATCTGGTAGAGGTGAATTACATCTTTCCATTTTACTTGAAAACATGCGTAGAGAAGGTTACGAAATGGCGGTTTCAAAGCCAGAAGTAATCCTTAGACGCGGTGAAAACGGTCAGGTTCTTGAACCGATTGAAGAAGTTGTAATTACTGTTCCGGATGAGTATTCCGGCACTGTAATAAATAAACTTAATATCAGAAAAGGTATTATGACTCAGATGGCTACTGACAATGGTTATTCAAAACTTGAGTATCTAGTTCCGACGAGAGGCCTTCTGGGTTATAGAAGTGAATTCATCAACGACACACGTGGTGAGGGAACAATGGTAACAAGATTTGATTCCTTTGATGAACACAAGGGAGATATTCCTCAGCGTGTAAACGGAGTAGCCATAGCCCAAGAAGAAGGCACTTGTACTCCTTATGCTTTAGATAACATAGGTGAGCGTGTGCAGATGTTTGTAGAACCGGGTACTAAGGTCTATGAAGGTATGATCGTAGGTATGAACTCAAGAAACGACGATATGGTTGTTAATCCTTGCAAGGCAAAGAAAGTAAGTAATATGAGAGCCTCAGGTTCAGACGATGCTATTAAGCTTTCACCGGCAAGAATTTTCACTCTTGAAGAAGCCCTTGAATTTATCGATGACGATGAACTAGTAGAAATCACACCTGATGATATTAGAATAAGAAAAAAATTACTAAAAGAACTCGAAAGACGTAGAAGTGGAAGAGTTTACGAATAGGAGTGGATAAGTTGTTTGGCTTAGAAGAAGCAAAGATGACCGAATACATACAACTTGCCATAGGCCTTGTTTGTATAGTAATCGCAGGACTTTTACTAATCAAAATACTACTAAAAATAACTCGAAAAACCCTTCAAAAGACCACTTTAGATGAGACAATGCATGTTTTTATAGCAAGTGCATTAAAAATTGTTTTTTATATTATCTTTATTGTGGTAATATTAGGGTATATGAGAGTACCAATTGCGCCTCTGGTAACAGTGCTTGGTGCAGGTGGTGCAGCGATAGCTTTGGCACTAAAGGATAGCCTTGGCAATATTGCCGGGGGAATCATCATTTTAGCCAATAAGCTATTCAAAAAAGGTGATGTTATTGAGGTTGTAGGACTAGAGGGAATAGTAGACAATATAGACCTCTTTGTTACGACTCTTAAAACATACGATAACAAGGTGGTTACTGTTCCAAATGGAACAATGACTACTTCCGTAATTGTTAATTACTCAAGAGAAAAGACTCGTAGGGTTGATTGCATTTTCGGAATAAGTTATGACTCAGACATTGCCAAGGCAAAAGACGTCCTACTTGCCGTAACAGAAGTCTGTCCAAAAATTTTAGAACAGCCGGAGCCTGTTATAGGTGTTAAAGAACACCAAAGCAGTGGAATTATCCTTGATCTTAAAGTATGGTGCGAAACGGCGGATTACTTTGAAGTCAAGTACTTCCTAGAAGAACAGGTTAAACTGGCGTTTGACGAAGCAAATATCACAATACCGTATCCGCGAATGGACGTACGCGTGACAAAGTAATTTTTTAGGGAGAGTAAATATGGGAGAAATTAAAAAATTCAAAAGAGTATTGGTTGCTAACAGAGGTGAAATTGCTATCAGAGTTTTCAGAGCATGTCGTGAGCTTGGTATAAGAACAGTTGCGATTTATTCTGAAGAAGATAAAAACTCTTTGTTTAGAACCAAAGCAGATGAAGCATATCAGATTGGTAAGGGTAAGACTCCAGTTGGTGCTTATTTAGGAATTAACGAAATCATTGAATTAGCTAAGGCTAAGGGTGTAGATGCTATCCACCCAGGTTATGGTTTCTTATCCGAAAACGTTCAGTTTGCTGAAGCTTGTGCTGCAGCAGGCATTGAATTTATTGGACCAACAGGCGCAATGATGGACGCTCTTGGTGACAAGATTAAGTCTAAGATTGTTGCTAATTCCGTAGGAGTTCCTACAATTCCGGGTGTAGAAAAGGCTATCCAGACTGAAGAAGAAGCTGTTCAGTTTGCTGCTAAATGTGGCTACCCTGTAATGCTAAAGGCAGCTGCAGGTGGTGGCGGTAGAGGTATGAGAATCGTTAATAGCGAAGAAGAATTATTACCTCAGTTTAGAAGTGCAAGATCTGAAGCAGCTAAGGCTTTCGGAATTGATGATATCTTTATCGAAAAATACTTAGAAAACCCTAAACATATAGAAGTACAGATCCTAGGAGATAAGCACGGTAATATCGTACACTTATACGAAAGAGACTGTTCCATCCAGAGAAGACACCAGAAGGTTATTGAATTTACACCTGCTTTATGTCTAACTGATGAACAGAGAGACGCTATCTGCCAGGATGCTCTTAAGATTGCTCGTGCAGTAGATTATAGAAGTGCTGGTACTGTTGAATTCCTAGTAGACAAACACGGTAACCACTACTTTATCGAAATGAATCCAAGAATTCAGGTAGAACATACTGTAACTGAAATCGTTACAGGTGTAGATATTGTTCAGGCTCAGATTTTAGTTGCTCAGGGCTACAAGCTTGATTCTCCTGAAATCTCTATCAAGGGTCAGGACGACATCAAGGTTACTGGACATGCAATTCAGTGCAGAATTACTACAGAAGACCCAGTAAACGGATTTATGCCAGATACTGGTACAATCGAAATTTATCGTTCACCGGGCGGTTATGGTATCCGTCTTGACGGTGGTAACGGTTTCGCAGGTTCTGAAATCACACCTTTCTATGACAGCTTACTTGTAAAGGTAACTGCATACAGCAGAACATTCGATGGTGCTAGAAAGAAAGCTTTAAGAGCACTTTCCGAAACAATGATTAAGGGCGTTAAAACTAACATTCCGTTTATGTTAAACGTACTTAACCATCCAACATTTGCTGAAGGTAACTGTGACACAGGATTTATCGCAAATACTCCAGACCTATTACATTTCGGTAAGGTTGAAGATACTGAACTTAAGGTTATCGAATTCTTAGGCGACAAGTTTGTTAACGGAACTAAGGGCAAGAAGCCTCAGTTCAACGTTCCTGCATTCCCTAAGTTTAAGCCTACTGAATTAGAAGGTTTAAGAGGTACAAAACAGCTTCTTGATGAATTAGGCCCTAAGGCAGTTTCCGAATGGGTTAAGGATCAGAAGAAACTGTTAATCACAGATACAACTATGAGA
>JAFYPY010000122.1 GCA_017547345.1 Bacillota bacterium
CTTATAAATCTTACTATTTGCTAGATTTCTTTAAGAAGTATGCACCGATAAGCTCAATTGCTACGAATACGATTAGGTAGAATAATACAGGGAATGCAAATCCACCAGCAGACTTAGCCGCCATATAAGGAGTAATGCCGTGAGCATATACTGCAGCAAATACCATAAATACGCTTCCTACTAATGCTAAGCAAGGGATTACATATCTCTTAACTGTGCTTACGTCTGTAGCCTTCTTCATAAACATAATGAAGATAGGGATATACATAGCGTAAATAGTGATGATTGGTAATTCGGAAGAGTCAAATCCAAAGTATCCAAACCAGTTAATTGGAGCAAGGTTTGCGCCATAGAAGAAGATGAACCAGAAACCGCAAAGCAATAAACCTACGATAGATGCATTGTTTGGCATATTTGTCTGGTTGTCAAGCTGACCAAATACTTCTGGCTTAGGACCATTTCCTCTTGCAGCAAGAGCATATAAACCTCTTGTACAAGCAAGCATTAATCCGTTAAGAGTACCACAACATGAAATTGCTACGAATAAGTTTAAGATATTACCAAACTTTGTTCCAAATAAGTTAATATATGCAGCTGTTGCACCTTCGTTGATTAGCTGGTCAACACTTGCTGCACCTGCAACGCCGATGTAATAGAATAAGTAGATTGACATGATGATTACGCCACCTACTAATAATGCGATTGGAAGATTTTTCTTAGCATCTCTTAACTCAGCATTGATAGAAGTTGCAATAATCCAACCTTCATATGCGAAGGAAGTAGCTACAACAGCACCGAATAATAAGCTACCAGTTCCAGCTGTTGAAGTACCAACATGAGCCATATTTTCAACTAGAGTGCCGCTTTCGCCAACCAAACCAACAATTGTACCTACAAGCATCATAAGTAAAAGTGGTACCATCTTGATGAATGTAGTTGCAACCTGGAATTTACCAGCAATCTTTGGTGCTAGTGTGTTGATTGAGTATGCAAAGCATAAGAAGAATAATGATAATGCCATACATTCAGGTCCAAGCACACAACCACCCTGATCTGCAGGAACAGTTAAAGGTATGCTAGGGAATGCAGTTGTAACAAATACTAATGTATATCTAGCTGTTAACCAAGCAAGTACAGATGTTAATGTTGGATAATAAATTGTAGCCATAAACCAGCCAATATAATATCCATACTTTGTGCCAACTGTAGCTTCAGCATAGTCAACAAGACCGTTATTTTTTTCATACTTTGTAGCCATAATCGCAAAGGCAGTAATACATGAAATCATGATTAAACCACCGATAATCCAAGCTACAATACCTAGTGACATGTTTCCTTCAGTTTTCTGAAGAATTGTCTGTGCCTTAAAGAACACACCGGAACCAATTACTGTACCAACAACTACGCAAATAGCAGTAAGTAGACCGTATTTTTTCTCTAGTACTTTTTCCATTTTTTAGTCCTCTAACTTTCTACTATAATTAACACGCGTCTCTTTATCGAGAAAAAGCGTGATAACAAATTTTAACACAATATTCACATTAAAACAACCCCACAGACTCTTGTTTTTCGTCCCATATATTATAAATTATAACTGACACGATAACTATGATGCCTCCAATTAAGGCGAACAATCCCGGAATTTCACCATAGAAAATAGCAACCCATATAGGATTTAGGAGTGGTTCAATCATACCTATTAGAGAACATGTAAGAGGGCTCACCTTAGATGCCGCTAGCGCGTATAACACATAAGGTATGCCAAGCTGCACTACACCTAAAACAAGAATCAAAAATAACTCATGTGATGTCACAATGTTTTCATAAGTTGCAAACCCTATTGGTAAACCAACCAAGGCTGTAAGTGAATGCGCGATAAGTATTCCTGTCATTCTAGACTCTAAATCCATCCTACCATTAAAAACAAACATCACAGCCATGCATATTCCGGAAACAATGGCTATGCAGTTTCCAAGCATGCTCCCCATATCTATATCATCTACGAAAAATAAAATTATGCCAAAAAATGTGCTCCCTACTATGGCTACTTCCATTTTTTTAAGTTTATGTGCAAAGAACATCGCTGAAATGATAAGCACCACTGCCGGAGCTATATATTGTAAAACAATGGCATTAGCGGCTGTAGTCATCTTGTTTGCTGTAACAAAACAAGTCACACATCCCCAAAGAGTAAGGCCTGCTTTTATTACATCTTTGCTTACCTTAAACTTCATCTTCGTTGCGAGCATAAAGGCGAGTACCACACCCGCAGATATCAAGCTTCTTCCACCAGCAATAGCAAGCGGGCTCCAATCTATGTATTTTATTAAAATTCCACTGATGCTCCACAAAACTGAGCATACTACCATTTGAATTTCGCCTACTCTTCTTTCAGTCATTGCACAATTCACTCCTTTATACAAATCAACTGTATTCTATCCTATTTACGACAAAACTTCAATATGGTATGATAAACAAAGACGGGAGGAATATGACAATGAGATATAACGAATTAGATAATTTAAGAACCTCATCATTAGGGTTTGGAACAATGCGTCTTCCAATGGATAAAGACGGCAACATCGACTACACAGAAGGAGAGAAGATGGTGCAAGAGGCATTTGCAGGAGGAATTACATATTTCGACACAGCTTATCGCTATCATCAAGGAGAAGCCGAAAATTTCTGCGGAAGAGTTTTATCAAAATATCCTAGAGAAACATTTATGCTCGCAGATAAACTTCCTACTTGGCTATGCAAAACAGTAGAAGATGCAGAAAACATCTTCCAAGAACAGTTAGATAAATGCCAAACACCTTACTTTGATTTTTATCTATTACATAATGTAGACGAAGGCAGCTGGCCAAATATTGAAGCCCTTAACCTCGTTGATTTTATCGCAAAGAAAAAGGAACAGGGTTTAGCCAAACATATTGGTTTTTCCGTTCACTGTGAACCAGAATTATTAGAAGAGATTTTGTCAAAGTATAGCGATACACTAGAATTTGTACAGATTCAAATCAATTACTTTGACTGGAAATATATGGACGCCAAGGCTTTATACGATATTGCTAGAAAATACAACAAGCCAATTATTATAATGGAGCCTATCAGAGGAGGAATGCTAGCCAATCTTCCAAGCCAAGAGGCCAAGGAAATCCTTGCAAATGCATCTAAATCTTGTAACAAAGAGCCTTCTTCAGATTCTTCTTATGCTTTAAGATTTGTAGAGCAATTAGACGGTGTGCTATGCACACTTTCCGGTATGTCCAGCCTAGAACAGATGAAAGAAAATATTGAAACCTTCTCTGGAGATGCTTTAACTCAGATAGAATTGGATTCAATACCTGTTGCAGCTTCAAAACTTCAAGCTGATATTATAATTCCTTGCACTGGTTGTGATTATTGCTATGAATGTCCTGCTGATATCAAGATTTCAAAAATCTTCAAGTGGTACAACGAAGCAGCAGCAAAAGGATTCCACTGGATTTGGGGATCACTATCAAAGGAATACGAAAAACTAGGTCCTAATGCTACAAACTGTGTTGAATGCGGTAACTGCGAAGGCCATTGTCCACAAAAGATTAGTGTTATTCAGAGATTAAAGGATATCCATAAAAAATACGAAGAATTAAAAGAAAGTGGCGAGTAAGCCTAAAAAATGGTTCTACCTTTTGGTAGAACCATTTTTATTTAGCTTATTTTTCCCATTTTTTTAGATATTCGCCGAAGGCTTCTAGACCTTCAATTAGCTTCTGTGGGTCACCAAAGGCGCCATAGCCAACACGAATTGTTCCAGGCTCGTCAAAATAATCGCCAGGAACGAATAAAATCTTTCTTTCGTCTTCCATAGCATCTTTTGCTAAAGTTTCGGAATCCACATCGTAGTCGTATTTAATCAGACAAGTAGTACCCTTAGCATCACCCTTTAAGCTTAAGTGAGGCTGTGTCTTAACCCAGTCTTCAACAATTTTCTTGTTAGGTGCTAAAATGGATCTTGCTCTCGCCCACATCTTTTCGTAATTTTCAAGTGCGATTGAAGCGATGATTTCATCAATAATACCACAGCAGATTGTATTGTAAGATCTTCTTGTTTTAAATTCTTCGTAAACTTCATGGTCCTTGCAGATAATCCAGCCAATTCTTGTACCAGCCATGGAGAACATCTTGGATAAGCTGCTTACAGAAATAGCCTTATCATATCCGTAGTCCATAATTGATGGCATATACGTCTCATCCATTCCTCTATACATTTCGTCGCAAAGAATGTATGAATCAAATTTCTTTGCAATTTCAACAATCTTAGATAAACCGTCATCATATAAAGTAATACCAATTGGGTTGTTAGGATTTGTTAAAATTATAAGCTTCGTATTTTCATCACATGCTGCTTCTAACTCTTCAAAATTCAACTTGTAATCTTCGGATTCTTCTAAGTGTACAATTCTAGTTTCGATTCCAATTGACTTTGAAATATCATAGTGCTGCTGGTAAGAAGGCTTAATTACTACGCAGTTATCGCCTGGTTCTAGTAAGCCCATAATAACGATATCATTAGCGCCTGTACCACCGTGAACCATCATTACATGTTCCGGCTTAACATCGCCCTTTGGATAAATACCAGCTACTGCAGCCTTAACTCTTGGAGAACCAGTAGCATCACCATGATGATAATGTAGGCTCATTGTTTCCATATCTTTCATAAACGCCGCCTGATCTTCGCCAGTTACTCTGAATAATTCATCCATAGTGATAGCCTTTACACAGCTACTACCTAAGTTGATTTTTGCTAGTGAATCCATTGGATTTAACCATTCTTCTACTCCAAACCATGCTAATTTCATATTGTTTCCTCCTTAAACTATTCCTTTTAGATGCTTCTCTTATTGTTGATGCATTTTTTAATTAGCTCTTCTACATATATAAAAGAACCTTTGTCTATTTTGTAATCATAAAGAATTACAGCCTTACCTTTTTGTTCAAAGTGTCTTATAGTTTCTCTTTCTTCTCTCGAAGCAAAAGAATCATATCCTTCAGGAAGTATAATTGCATCTTTATTTTTCAAAAAAAGTTTCAACTTCTGTGAATTTCCAAACAGCATTGTTCCCATATGTTCTGCCCAGTCTCCAATAACCAAACAATTGTCACGAACGACTTTCGCAAAGGAATCACTGGCGCAAACAACCCCAACATTCCAAATTTCTGGAATTTTTGCAAGTTTTATAACAGTTCTCGTGCTAGGCATAAGAGCCATCATTCCAAGCGATTTGGAATTCTTTATGTATGGTTCTACCTCTCCATAATGTGTCGATGTAGTCAAAACCAAATCATAATCAGTATTAAGTTTTTCTGCAATCTCAGGAAGATGGCTTAATCCGAAAACAGCAGTCTCTGCATAGCCAATCTGAGATATTTGGCGTTCTATTATCTGCAAAGCTTCTGGATTGCAATCTATGGCGGCAATTTTTACTGCCTCATATTTTTCTTCCAACCCCTTTAGTTTGAGATTAATATAAATCTCCATTTCTCTTGGAGTGAAGCCAAGTTTTTCTAATTTTGCAAAAAGTTCGTCTACTGCAACCATTGCCTTGTCTTTTCTACTAGAGGAATCTTCTTCATTTCCAAGAACAAAAGATCCTTTCCCCTGTATCATTTCTATTACATCTAGTTGCTCTAAATATTCATATGCATGCTTAACAGTGCCTGTCGATATATTTATTTCGTCAGCAAGCTCACGTACTGTTGGTAGCTTGTATCCTGCAGGTAAAAGACCTTCATCCACCGCCCTCTGAATACAATCACCTATTTGTTTGTAAATGGGCACTCCGTTGTTTTGATCAGTCTTTATATTTGCAAACATTACTTATTCTCCATAGCCAAATACATTTTTCTGCCCTCTTGATAAAGGTTATTGCCTTCACTATCGATTATCACAACTACAGGTAAATTCTCTACTTCTAGCTTTCTAATAGCTTCTGCTCCCAAGTCTTCATAGCATACAATCTCAGCTTTTTTAATACATTTGGAAAGCAAAGCTCCCGCTCCACCAATAGCACCAAAATAAACAGCATCATTTTTTATCATAGACGATACTACTTCATCCGAACGCTTACCTTTCCCTATCATGCCTTTCAATCCCAAGTCCAATAGCGCAGGCGTATAAGCATCCATTCTGTAGCTAGTTGTAGGTCCTGCAGAACCTATTGCCTGACCCGGTTTTGCCGGCGCAGGCCCAACATAGTATATTATCTGATCTCTCAAGTCAACCGGAAGGAGTTCTCCCTTTTCAACAAGTTCTACAAGCCTCTTGTGTGCAGCATCTCTTCCCGTAAAAATGGTTCCGGTTATAAGCACATTATCTCCTGCTTTTAAGGATTTGACCTTCTCTGCAGTCAACGGTGTTTCTATTCTCTTTTCCATTTTCATCTCCCTCTACAACACAGCCGACTTGTGTCTCGTCGCATGACAATTGATATTTACAGCACATGGAAGTCCTGCTATATGTGTAGGCATACTTTCTATATTAACTGCAACAGCCGTAGTCTTACCCCCAAACCCTTGCGGCCCTATACCTAAACTGTTGATTTTATCAAGCATTTCTTTTTCTAGGTTTGCATAAAACTCATTTTCATTTCTCTGGTCCACTGGCCTTAACAATGCTTTTTTAGCAAGATAAGCAACCTTGTCAAAAGTTCCACCAACACCAACGCCAACCACAATAGGTGGACATGGATTTGGTCCAGCATCTTCAACAACTTTTATGATAAAATCTTTGACCCCTTCTAGCCCATCGGATGGCTTTAACATTTTAAGCTGGCTCATATTCTCGCTGCCGAAACCCTTTGGAGCTACAGTGATTTTTAGTTCATCACCTTCAATCATTTCGGTATAAAGCACTGCCGGAGTATTATCTTTAGTATTAACTCTATCAAAAGGGTCTCTAACACATGATTTTCTCAAATACCCTTCGGTATATCCTTGTCTTACTCCTTCATCCACAGCCTCTCGTAGATTTCCTTCAATATGAACATCTTGCCCTATTTCAAGAAAAACCAAAGCCAAGCCTGTGTCCTGACAAATGGGCACATTGTCATCATCTGCAATCTTATAATTTTCTTCTATTTTTTCTAAAATTTTTTTTGCAATCCCAAAAGGTTCTTCCTTTTTGCATTTACAAATCGCATCTTTCATATCCTGAGGAAGATGATAGTTTGCCTCTATACAAAGTTCTTTTACAACCTTTGTAATAGTTTCCGCCTTAATAACTTTCACTTTTCTTATCTCGCAATCTTAATTTCGTTTAGGTCTGCAATTTCTCTGCCTAAATCTTCACCGACCAACCCTATAATCAAATACATTTCCTGTGAAGGATCGTAATATAATGTCTTTAGAAGTCTAAAATTCTTAATTTCCCCAGTAGAACGCACATGAATTCTCGGTCCAGTACAATGATGTTTTACACGTTCGATCATAATGTGTTCTTCGTCTAAGAAATCTATAGAATAATCCATATCAATATGCTCTTTAACTTCTTTCTCGAGTGCATCAAGGTCAATGTCCGGTTTTTCCTTAAACCCTAAAGAGAATCCTCTCTTAACATCCCCGTGATAGCATTTAGCAAAAAGTTCTGGGTCCATGCAGTGTTCTACTAAGTCTTCTGCCGAATGTGCCATTTTACGATACTGAACACTTGTATGCACAACCTTCGCAATATCTTCTGGAACAGGGCCGAAATAAGTAGGTCTTGTCACGATAACTTCTTCGCCAACCCCTATAAGCAAGTCTGCATTCATACCGAGGAAAGGATATATCAAGTCAAAATGCTCGATAATGACTCTTCTATTCTTATCAATAGCCTTTTTAACTGCCTCCGCAAGAACATGTGGCTGTGTAAATGCCATCTCAAATCTCATATCAAAATGATATGTATGTGGTGCATAAAACCCTTCATCCTCGTCCACATCCAAAATAGGCAATGGTCTAATATTGACCCCATTGTCATCGTTACATAAATCCACGCCAGGGAACATACCCTTAATAAGCATGCTCTTACCTGATCCAGCTTCACCAATAACACCAATAAGCTTATCAAATGGGTTAAGGTACTGCTGAGCAATATCCTTTCCCAATTTTATCATTCTTTCATTACCTCTTGGTGCAAAAAAGTTACTATACAAATGCTGGGATAAACCCATATATTTTCTTTCTTTTGCCATTTTTCCCCTCTGTAATTAATATTTTTCTTTAATTTCACCCTGCTTATATGCCTGAATTAGTGCCTTTAAGTCATCAACCTTTTCGGCTAACTCTATACCTTGGTCTGTGTCTAAAATAAGTAATCTTTCAGGCATAGTATCTACAATCTTCATTACAGGAGAATTGAATACTTGATTGCCATCATCGCCTATTGGCTGATATGGCTTATGCTCTGCGAATGCCATAAATCTAGAATTGAAGATAAAGGTATATCCAGCTATACCAGTCTGTTTCTGATAAGCTTTGGAGATACCACCGTCTATTACATATAGGAGTCCTCCACCCTTGATAGGGGACTCTCCATCCTTAATCTTTACAGGCACGTGACCATTTAAGATTTTACTTCTTGACGGATCAAGGCCAAACTCAATAAGGATTTTTTCGCAAGCTGGTCTTTCCTTAATTAGCTTATAATAAGGTCTCGTGAACTCCTTGTGAGTACTCTTATCTGCGATAAACAGTCTCTCAAAGGTAGTCATTTTTGCTTTTCCAAATAAAGGTGAATCGCCTCCAAGCCACAAATACCACATAAGGTCTGCATCATAATCACGCTGCTCTTGTGATTTATTGGAATAGTATGCCTTTCGAACCTGCTCATCTAAAAAGTCCATAAGGGCCTTTCCTTTGTATTTTTCGCCATTTAACTCAACTTCCTGGAATTCACCATCCTCATCCATTGGAATACATCCATGGTATAGAAGATTTCCGTTAATCTTAGTGTATAACGCACCATGGCTAAATAGGAACTTTATGTGAGTTTGGAGTTTTTCTGAATTCAAGAATGATGCCACAAGAGAATGCATTACTTCTTCTTCCTCGCAAGTAAGTTCATATGGGTTCTTTAGGTCAAGGGTAGGTAAGTTGATATCTCTCATCGGCCACTTTACTCCCTCAACTTCTACAGTTCCCTCTTCCAAGTTAATCTTATCCAAAAGAAGTCTCTTCTCCAACTTATATTCTGGATGAGCCATTATTCTTTGACCTTCAACCTTAAACTGGATAATTGCTATGGCTTTATGCATTTTTGCTGCAAGGTCCTCAGGTACTTGGTCAAATTTATTATATTCAAGCATATGTGGTTTGAAATATTCACACGGATCATCAGCATATACTTTTTCTGCAAAAGTAGCAAGTGGTCTTAAATTGATACCATAGCCAACCTCAAGCATATCAAAGTTATTGTAACTTATATTCATTCTTAGTAAGTTTGCTATGGAAGGCCAGTTTCCTGCTGCGGCCCCCATCCACACGATATCGTGATTGCCCCACTGAAAATCAATATCGTGGAAATCCAGTAAGAAGTCCATAATTGTGTCTGGATGCGCACCTCTATCGAAAATGTCACCTATTATATGTAATTTATCTGTCGCTAATCTGGAAATAGCATCAGTAAGTTCTACTATAAAGTCTTCTGCAATTCCGGTTTCAACGATGGAATTTATAATTTCACTGTAGTAGTAAGTTTTATTAGCTTCATCATCTGCATGAAGTAATTCATCAATACTATAGTCGATATATTCTGGCAATCTCTTTCTAACTCTGTAGCGAGTGTATTTTGTAGAAACAGATTTGCAAATTGTAATTAAACGATAGATAGAAACCTTGCACCATCCATCAAAATCTTTTTCTGTTTTTTTCTTCCTAGCAATCTCCGCCTCTGCGTTATATACAAGGGCTGCCAGTTCATCCCTTTCTCTCTCGCTTAACACATGTTCAAAGTGCTCATCAATTTTCATTTTGATAGTTCCTGAAGCACTCTTTAGCATATGAATAAAAGCTTCGTGTTCCCCATGCAAGTCACTCAAAAAATATTCTGTCCCTTTTGGCAACGCAAGTATTGCTTTTAAGTTTATAATTTCTGCAGATGCGGCCTTAATATTGGGATAATCCCTAGATAAACGATTTAAATATTTAAGATCTGCCATATTGTTTCCTTTCTGGTGCCCCTACCTTATAAAAGGGCAGCCCTCTCTTTATAATACAATAGGCTCTATATCAAAATCAAGGTAATTTACACAAAGCTGGGCTCAATGTACCTTTGTTCCGGTATAATAGTGACTTAATATTTCTTCGTAAGTGCTCCCCTTTTTTGCCATACCGTTTGCTCCATACTGACTCATTCCAACTCCGTGACCATAACCGTTGCTTGTAAAAACAATTCGGTTTTCTCCATCTTCATTCTTAAAACTTAAAGAAAATAAAGCAGAACTAAGTCCAAGAGCATTCCTTACTTCCGTCCCCTTATATGTACAGCTTCCGATTTGCATTTTATCAACTCTTCCACCTGCAGTTCTTGAAATTATTTTAATGGTCTCCGAGCTAATGTTTTCGCTGTGTCTATCCTTAAATGCTTCATTTATAATTTTTCTAAACTCCTCCATACCAAAGCTTTTTACTTCATTAGAATGGCTGGCACCATCCTCATAAGGACTTGCCACACTCACTAGGTATGGATATTCGTCAGAAAATACATCTTCAGAGTTTTCCGTCTGCCCACCGCTAGAACTAAAGAATAATGGTTGTGTTACCAAATTCCCTTCGTAATACAACATCTTTCCAGCCGTTTCATTACAAGCTCTTTTTATCTTTTCGTAACCCTTGCTCTCCCAACCTTTTTCATGGGTTTTTATTAGTTCCTTCATACTTTTAAAAACTTGGCAATGGGTGCTATTACATACAGGCGCTTTTGGATGTGCCTCTGGCTCTTTATCATAAAAACTCAGAACTTTTGCCATCGCATAAGTCCTTACAGCTACAGACTGAGCCTTA
The DNA here is from genome assembly GCA_017547345.1 of Bacillota bacterium. The sequence continues at coordinate 11,026 of JAFYPY010000122.1, forward strand.
ATTGCTTCCTCCTCAAAAGTTGATGGCATTTCACAAGCAACAACTTGACAGACATACTCCTCGAAATCCACTTTTTCAATTTTTTCTTTTTTCACATTCCATACTTTTATTTTTTCAGGAGTTTCCACTTTACTTTCATAATATTCTCCAGTGTATCTGTTTTCATTATCACTAAGTGCTAATCCTACCACCATGGGTACTCCTACAAATAAAAATAGCAATAAAATAATCCCCTGCATAACCTTCCTCATTCATCTCTCCTTCCCTAAAAATTGTATGCAAAAAGGCGGTGATATATCACCGCCTCATTCTTCTAGCATATTAGTCATCAACCCTTGTAATATTGGCACCTAACGCTTTGAACTTTTCTATAAATTTTTCATATCCTCTCTCGATATGGTAAATCTCTGAAATTTCAGTTGACCCTTCAGCAACTAGTCCAGCTAAAACAAGTGCTGCGCCTGCTCTAAGGTCAGTAGCCATTACCTGACATCCTCTAAGTTTAGCATTGCCTTTGATTTTAGCCTTATTCCCTGCTGTTTCAATGCTAGCACCCATTTTTCCAAGCTGTGAAACATGCATAAATCTGTTTTCAAATACAGTCTCAATTACAGTGCTTGCACCTTCAACAGTAGTTAAATATGCCATAAAAGGAGA
>JAFYPY010000123.1 GCA_017547345.1 Bacillota bacterium
AAATAGTCTGTCACGCTCTTCTGGAGTATAATCAAGGAAAACATTCTTTTCACTTCTATATTCTCTATAAGTATCTAAGTAGAAGTCCTCTTCTCCATATTTCTTGGAAATAGATTGCTCCAATTCAAGCGGAGTTTTCTTTGCTTCAAGAGCCGCCCTAATCCCATCCAACATAGCCATATAACTGCTGGCAATTACTAGATATGTATTAGACTTAGGGTTAGGTGACCTAAGTTCAAATCTTGTAGCCAGAGGATTGTTTATGTCTCTAACTAAACCCGCCAATATAGTTCTGTTTCTTGAAGGATCGCTCGGTCGATGACCTAGGGAAGTAACAACACAAACTGGAGCTTCATATCCAGGTTTTAGCCTATTTAATGCGTCTGTGGAATGACTTACAAAAGGGTTTATGGCCTCGTAATTTTTTAGAAGACCCATAATTCCCCCAAAACCAATCGGGTTAAGGAACTCTGACAGCGGATTGGCCGCCGCAAACATACTTATAACCTTACCGTTCTTTAGTTTTGCAGAAACGCCAAGGTGAGTATGTTCACCACTTCCTGCAACGCCTTCTACCGGTTTTGCCATAAATGTAGTCTGAAGGCCGAACTGATTAAATACATCTCTTACAACATATTTAACATGTTTTTCATTGTCTGCAGCTTGCATTGCGCCCGCATATTTCCAGTCGATTTCTAGCTGTTCCATTACATGGTCATAATCGCCTGAACGAGTAAGTCTAGAGGATACGCCTCCTACTTCCTTGTGCCCCATTTCCATGTTTAGTCCGTAGTAATCAAGGATTTCTAAAGACTTTTCCATAGCAGTTCTAACCGGTCCGTAGGTTCTCTTCCAATACTGTTCTTTTAGTTCCTGAGAAGTGGAAAGTTGTTCTTTGTCAGACTTATCTTCCGGAGTTTTTACCCAGAATTCAAGTTCAGTAGCACTTGTTAACAAGATTTCTTCAATCTCATCTGCGCTACTAACTCCAGCCATATGTTCAAAAACATATGGATTCTGCTTCAGGATCTTCATTAACTCTGCTTTGAAAGTTTCTGTCGCATCTCTAAGAATCGCTCTAGATCCAACCTCTGCCCTGTCATTATGAACTAAAAATGCAGGTATTCTCAATGTTCCCACAGGAAGATCAGTCTTCCTGGAAACATTGTCGAAGTTATAATCTACGTACCAGTTAACATCAAGGTCTGGTGCCATATCTACTTTTGCATTGTTTAAATCTGCGATTCTTGGTAGGTGTACGCTGGACCCATCTGTTTGCACTCCAGTTTTCAGCATAGCATCTATATCGTTAATAAACATTTTTACAGGGATTCTTTCGTCAGTGTCATTCCCGGCGATGTCGATACCTGCATAGGAAACGAATTCAACTTCAGGATGTTCATTCAGTATCCTGATGAGGTCTTCTTTTCCGTGATCTTCTGGTGAAATTTTGAATAGCATTCGATCAAAATCAAAATCCAGCATCTTTACCTCCCATTGGCAATGCTGCCAATTTATAGTGTGTAATAATATTATTAATTAGCAAGTTTATTCAAAGCATCTTCCATTTCAGATAGATACTTGCCATATTCAGCCCAGTTACCGTTTTGCATTGCTGTTTGTGCATTTGCATACGCAGTAACAGCCTTGTCAATTAGTTCTGACTGAGACATTACTTCAGTATCAGGCTTATCTGTTTCAGTAGCAGGATCGTCTGTTCCAACTCCCTCTTCCGCGCCATCGCCGAATAATGAAACTAAACAAGCAGCAAGAGTTTCTTCATAAGCAATCTTATCACCATAAGCAACAATGATTCTCTTTACTTCTGGAATACTTGCATTGGTAGCTTCAAGGTATACAGGTTCTACGTATAAGATTGAAGAGTTAATAGGAATTACGAACATATTACCTCTGCTATACTTAGTACCATTATTGTTCCAAAGAGCAAATTCTTTAGAGATTTCAGTGTTCTGGTCAATCTGAGCTTCTATCTGTTCAGGACCATAAACTGTCTTGTTCTTAGGGAATTGATATAGCACTAATTCGCCATAATTGTCACCATCATTTCTTGCAACCAGAAGTGCAGTCATGTTCTTTTTGCTCTTAGGTGTGAAAGGAATGGAGTTGAAGAACTCTGCCTTTTCTTCACCAGGAAGCTTCGCAATGTAATAATTTGGCGTCATCTGTCTCTGTTCAGTTCCATAAATTTCAAATGCAACATCCCACTGGTCTTCGTTTAAGTAAAATACGCTAATGTCTTCCATATGGTATCTAGTATAGATATTAGCCTGAACATTTAACAGATAGTTTGGATAACGAATGTGCGCTTTTAAGCCTTCTGGCATCTTGTCGTAGGACTTAAATAGCTTTGGATAAATTTTTGCAAATGTCTGCGCAATAGGATCTTCTTCATCTACTACGTAGAAGTCAACATTACCATTGTATGCATCAACTACAACCTTGACGGAGTTTCTAATGTAGTTTAGATTTCCATCAAAAGGTTGTGAGTATGGATAGTTAGCACTTGTTGTATATGCATCAACCATCCAATAAAGCTTACCATCTACAGTTACCATGTATGGATCGTTTTCGTAAGTCAAGTAAGGCATAATCTTTCTTACTCTTTCCATTACATTTCTATTGATGATAATTCTGGATTCACTGTCAATATTAGAAGATACAAGTAGCTGAATACTTCCTTCACGAGCCGCAAATACAGCACGATTGAATAAGTTTAATTTTATACCTGCATCGCCCTCGTAGTAAGTGTATTCATTGCTATCGCCGGATGGGTAGTCAAATTCTGCTTCGTCCGTATTGATAACGATATATTCATTGGAAAGTTCACCGAAGTAAACTTCCGGTCTTGTGATTTCAATTTCTTCAACCTCTGATTCAGGTGGAATATTTCCAATTAGTACATCTGGCTGTCCACTTGCAGTTACTGCATCTACTCTAGATAATGTAATACCATAACCGTGAGTATACTTTAAGTGTCTGTTTAGCCAAGAATCACTAATTTTAGTTTCATCGATTTCTCTTGTAGCAAGATATGCCTGAGTATACTTTCCATTAATCATATATCTGTCATTATCTACGTCATTGAATGTGTAGTACTGACGGATACTCTGAGTCTGATTATAGAACTGCTTAGTTGGGTCGAAATCATTTACTCGTATATTGTTAATAGTTTCTGCATTATCTGCGATGTCAGACGCTGTAAGCTTATTGTCTGAAGCGAAAGGAATCGCTGAAACATCGTCAAGCTGATATGCATACTGAGTATATTCAACATTTCTTTCTAAGTAAGGTGTTTCCTTGCTTAATTCGTCCGGAGAAACAATGAAGTTCTGAACAAGGGATTCCGCCCCTGTTCCCACAGCACCTATGGCAATCATAATCACCGGCACTGTCAATAATTGTTTGAAGTTTCTCTTCTTAATCTGGATAACGAACATAATTGCCGCAACAACTGCCAGTGCCGCAAGGATTCTTAACTTCCAAAGTGTGATTGTCACATCAGTAAAGCCTGCTCCGTAAACAGCACCTGTGTGCGCCTGCAACAATTCAAACTGCTGTAAAAAGAAATCTAAGCCTAGCATAATAAAGAAGATGAAGCCAAGGGCTGCAAGTTTGCCAGCCGCAATTTCTAAAAGCTGTTTGAAGTTATTATCATCAAGCTGTTTCTTAGGCTTAATAGTTTTCTTTGGTTCAAACTTCTTTCCAGTAAAAGCTTCTGCAAACTTTCCTATAAAGTCATCTGCACCATTTTTATTCCCTTGTCCAAAGGGATTGTTGCT
>JAFYPY010000019.1 GCA_017547345.1 Bacillota bacterium
ACTTGGTTCTATCTATAATTTTGAATACAACATCACCGGACTCAGCACTACCCACTACAGTCTTATGAACATCCTGCTTGTCATTAAACTCATCAAAAAACGTTTCTGAAAGTTTTTCGATGTTTTCGGAGTTAATAGAACTCTCATAGCCATCATAGTGATAACTAACAAGACCTATCTCTTCGTTATAAACTGCCCTGCCGCCTACAGAAACAATATGACTTCCAGCCTTGACAAGTTCACCTTCTGCCACAACTTGTTCTACAGCTCCAGAAGCATCTGCCTTATAAACGCTTTCGTCTCGAACAATGATGCACTCTGCCTCATGGCTTGAATCAAGCGTACCATACTCCGCTATATATGTCTGCTTAAAAATGTCAGATACCGTTGGAACGACATAGATTATTGTATAAAAAACGGCAAAAAGTGCTACAAAGATGAGTATTCCTTTTTTAATTGTCATACCACTTTTAATATTCTTCATTCTAATATTTTACCACGAAATATTGTGTCTATCAACATTTCTTGATTCTATTTACACAAAACCTTGTCTAGGATTTTTTTCTCATCTTTTGTTAAGTCTTTGTCCTTTTCAATATAGCTTTGCCATAGGTCTGGACGTCTTTCTTTAGTCAGTTCTAAAGCATTTTCGTACTGCCAAAGATGAATAAGTTTGTGATTTCCGTTGGTCAATACTTCTGGCACATCAAGTCCTTCATAATTTCGTGGCTTCGTATACTGATTACACTCTAGTAGGCCTGAATAAATCGATTCATCTGAAGTTGACTGATGATTTCCAAGAACTTCGGGGATAAATCTTGCAACTGAGTCAATAAGTACCATTGCTGGAAGTTCTCCACCAGTTAGGATGTAGTCACCGATTGAAATCTCTTCCATATTAAAATGGTCTAAAACTCTTTGATCTACACCTTCATAATGACCACATAAGATTATAAGTTCATCTGATTCTACAAGTTCTTCAATCTTCTGCTGATTAAGAACCGAGCCTCTCGGAGACATGTAAATCGCCTTTTTGTTTTGTGCATCTATTGACTTTAGGGCATCGAAAATAGGCTGAGCTGTCATAACCATTCCTGGCCCGCCCCCAAAAGGAGTATCGTCCGCTTTGTGATGCTTGTCCTTACTAAAGTCTCTGATATTTATTAAGTTGACATCTAGTAATCCCTTTTCACCTGCCTTGCCTAGAATACTTGTCTCAGTTACGGCAGTAAACATTTCCGGGAATAGTGTTAATACGTTGATTTTCATCTATGCCTCTTCTGCTTCGCCTAAAAAGCCTGGTATTAAGGTAACTTCCACTAATTTTTCTGCGATATTTACATTCTTTACGAACTGTGCTACCGCTGGGATAAATACCTGTTTTCCGCCCTCTAGCTCAACTTGATATAAATCCTGTGCTGTATTTTGAAGAACGTCACTAACAGTTCCTATTGTTCTCCCTGTTTCAAGGTCCTTCACACTGCATCCAATTAAGTCTCTTATATAAAAAGTATCTTCCGGTAATTCTCTCAAGTCTTCTTCTGTAATAAATACTTCAAAGTCCTTAAGGGCCTCTGCCTGGTTTCTATCGTTAACTCCCTTGAACTTAACGATTACCATATTCTTCTGATACCTAACATTTTCAATCTTATATTCTATGCTCTGTTTTCTGTTTGCTAAAATTACTGTATCTAATTCTTCGAATCTTTCTAAGTCTGAATAATTGTAAATCTTTACTTCGCCGCGCAATGCTACTGCATTGACGATTTTACCAATCTTTATTCTTTCCATTTTTCTCCTAAATACTATTATAGGCACATAAGTACCTTAAGTAATTATGTGCCTACATTATTTGCAAAACTATTCTTTCACAATTTCTACTGTCACTTTTTTATTCTCCCTAGTTGCTGCGGCATTGACTACAGTTCTGAAAGCCTTTGCAATTCTTCCCTGTTTGCCGATAACCTTACCCATATCACTTGGGTCTACTTTTAGGCGAATAACCGTGCCTTGACGGCTGTCTGTTTCTGTTACCACAACACCATCCGGATTATCAACTAGTGACTTTGCGATTGCTTCAACCAGTTTAGTCATTAGTTTTCACCGCTTTCGTTATTTAATAATTCCGGACTTCTTGAATAGAGTCTTTACAGTGTCTGTAGGCTGTGCTCCGTTGGATAACCACTTCTGTGCTAATTCTTCGTTGATCTTGATTTCCTTTGGTTCAGTCATTGGATTGTAGTAACCGATTTCTTCGATGAATCTACCGTCTCTTGGAGATCTAACGTCTGCTACTACGATTCTGTAAAAAGGCTTCTTGTGAGCTCCCATTCTCTTTAATCTGATTTTAACCATTGTTTGTTTCCTCCTTAAAATAATCCTTTAAATCTTTTATTCTTTTTCATAAAGCTTGGACTGCTAAGCTGCTTCATCAATTTTTTAGCGTCTTCATATCGCTTGATCAAGTTGTTGATCTTGCTGACAGGCTGCCCGCATCCCGCAGAAATTCTTCTTCTTCTGCTGGCGTTTAATATCTGTGGGTTTTGTCTTTCGGCTGGAGTCATTGAGAAAATAATTGCTTCCATCTGTTTGAGTTCTCTTTCGCTCTTGTCGATGTCTTCATCACTTATCTTATTTGCTCCCATGCCTGGCATCATTTCAAGCATTTTGCCTACGCCGCCCATCTTCTGCATTTGGCCCATCTGCTCTAAGAAGTCCTCAAGTGTAAATTCGTTCTTTCGGAACTTCTTCTCAAGCTTAGCCGCCTGTTCTTCGTCATAGCTTTCCTGTGCTTTTTCTATTAATGTAAGCATATCTCCCATTCCTAGGATTCTGCTTGCCATTCTATCTGGGTGGAAAGGTTCTAGTGCATCAAACTTTTCGCCCATACCAATAAACTTAACCGGTTTACCAGTAACCTTCTTAGCGGAAAGTGCAGCACCACCTCTCGAATCGCCATCCATCTTAGTCATGATGATACCGTCAATGCCTAGCTTATCATTGAAGCCTTCTGCAGCATTTACAGCGTCCTGACCAGTTAGGGCGTCTACTACCAACAAGATTTCGTGTGGCTTAACCGCCTTCTTAACTCTTGCTAGTTCTTCCATAAGTTCTTCGTCAATCTGAAGTCTACCTGCAGTATCGACGATTAGCACATCGAAGCCCTTAATCTCGGCTTCCTTACGCGCTTTCATCGCAATGTCTTCAGCGCACTTATTATCTCTATCTACATAAACCGGAACATCCACTGTCTTTCCAACAACTTCTAGCTGATCGATAGCAGCCGGTCTGTAAATATCGCAGGCACAAAGCATAGGCTTCTTGCCGTTTTTCTTTAAGTAGTTTGCAAGTTTACCACAAGTTGTTGTCTTACCTGTACCCTGAAGACCAACCATTAGAAGCACTGTAAATCCACTAGGTGAATAAGTCAGTTTACTTCCTGTTCCTCCCATCAGTTCTGTAAGCTGTTCATTTACAACCTTGATAACTTGCTGGCCCGGAGTTAAGCTTGACAATACTTCTTGTCCCATGCACTTTTCTTTTACTTCAGCCACGAACTCTTTAACTACCTTAAAGTTTACATCGGCTTCAAGTAGTGCAAGTTTAACTTCTCGCATTGCATCGTTAATGTCTGCTTCAGTTAAAACACCTTTTCCTCTTAACTTCTTAAAGGTACTTTGAAGTTTATCAGATAATGATTCAAATGCCATCTATCCCTCCAGACTGTCGATAATAGACTTTATCTTGCCTAATCTTTCGACGGTTTGACTGTCCTTAGTTTCAGCTGCGATCTTCTCAATCTCAATATCGATCTTGTTAATCGCCTCTTCAGTCTTTACTAATTTATCTATAAGGTTGAGTTTGTTTTCGTAATCCTCAAGAGCAAGTTCCGCCTTTTTTAATGTGTCATGAACTGCTTGTCTTGAGATATTAAACTCCCCAGCAATTTCAGAAAGAGAAAGGTTTTCTTCATGGTATAGAGCCATTACTTGTCTCTGCTTCTCCGTAAGCAGTGCCCCATAAAAATCATAGAGCAAGCTTGCTTTTGCAATTTCGTCTACCACTTTAGATTCCTCGTTTCTTGTTCTAAATATCATGCGGCTTTCATATATGCCACACTCTATAGGGTTGGGCTTGCGGGCCGTAGTTCACATATGGCCCGCAACATGTTAAGTTTTATAACTTGACACCATGCTAGTATACCCTATCACATGTCTGGTGTCAAGTAATTTTGCTTGAAAGATTTGTGTTTTTATAATTTTAAGTTAGCTCAATGTATTATTATAGTCTTTATTGCCGTCATAATCTTTTCTGCCACCCTGTGATTATCTGCATTTCTTTACTTTATGAGGGTTTTGTATAAATTCACCCCCCAACCATTATATCACTCGCAAGATGATAGCCAAATAAACTACAGGCTAGAACCACAAAAAAAGAGACTTTATAGTCTCTTTTTAGTATTTATGTGTTCGGCTGCTGCCTTTGCTGATGAATATGCAAACTGTAAATTATACCCACCGGTATCACCGTCTACATCTAGCACC